>NZ_CAWNVW010000052.1:0-234166 GCF_963878025.1 Vibrio sp. 11986-1-5 | reverse complement strand
CTCGACTTGCATGTGTTAGGCCTGCCGCCAGCGTTCAATCTGAGCCATGATCAAACTCTTCAATTTAAGTTTTTTGTGGCTCAATGAATACTGACTTTAAACTACCATAAGTAATTCAAAGCTATTATCGTTCCAACAGAACGATAATGAATTGACTGTGCCGATAGTGCTAAAAGCGCTATCAATTGGTCACTCAGTTCATTGATACCGAAGTACTTATTGCTAAGCATTTTGATTATCATCAACGAGTGCCCACACAGATTGATTGGTTTAAATTGTTAAAGAGCTTGGCTTGGAAACTTCATTGAGCTTCGAAGCGGAGGTGAATTCTAGCGAGTTAATTTGAAGAGTCAAACATTTTTTCAAATTTTCTTTTTTAGAAGCTTTCCCTCAACTAACACTGCCTGAAGCCTTGCGGCGTCTGCCGTGTCAGTGAGGGTGCATTATAGGGGTTAAATTCAGGTTGGCAATAGTAAAAACAATAAAAATGCACACCAGCGAATTAAGCGCTCAATAAACCATCAAAAAGCCGAATTCATCCTACTAATTGATTGATTTCGACCTTGGACAATAAACAAAGAAGGCTATGCCTGTGACATAGCCTTCATGGGCAAGGAGCTATTGATGCGCGACGATATCACCCTCTTTAACATCGAGATAGATGGGTGCACCAGGAATAAATTGCCCTGATAACATCGATTTTGCTAACGGATTCTCTATTGTTTGCTGAATAGCACGTTTTAACGGTCTTGCACCATACACGGGATCAAATCCAATGTGAGCAACAAGTTCTAACGCCTCATCACTAACAATTAATCCGTAATCTTTATCCGCTAAACGTTGACGTAAACGCTCTAACTGAATAAAGGCAATAGATTTAATTTGCTCTTGAGCTAATGGATGGAACACCACACTTTCATCAATCCGGTTTAAAAACTCGGGACGAAAATGTTTGCTCACTACTTCCATAACTTGCTCTTTCATTGTCTGATAGTCCAAATGAGCAAAGTTTTCTTGGATGCGAGATGACCCCAAATTCGAGGTCATGATCACTACTGTGTTACGAAAATCAACGGTTCGACCTTGACCATCGGTTAATCGACCATCATCGAGCACTTGCAATAAAATATTGAACACATCCGGATGCGCTTTCTCAACCTCGTCCAATAACAATACTGAATAAGGTTTACGCCGCACCGCTTCGGTCAAGTAACCGCCCTCTTCGTAGCCCACATAACCAGGAGGCGCACCAACGAGACGAGCCACTGAGTGTTTTTCCATAAATTCAGACATATCAATACGCACCATGGCATCTTCACTATCGAACATGAAATTAGCCAGCGTTTTACAAAGCTCGGTTTTCCCTACGCCCGTTGGACCTAAGAATAAAAAAGAACCTATTGGGCGGTTAGGATCCGATAATCCAGCCCGACTACGACGAATTGCATCAGCAACCACCTCAACCGCTTCTGACTGGCCGATGACACGTTGGTGTAAAAACGTTTCCATCTGCAACAGTTTCTCTTTTTCAGCCTCCAGCATTTTCGCAACAGGAATACCCGTCTGCTTTGATAATACTTCCGCAATTTCTTCGTCAGTGACTTTATTACGCAACAACGTCATTTCTTGCATCTCTGCTTGAGTCGCTAAATCCAGTTGCTTTTCTAACTCTGGAATTCGTCCATATTGCAACTCAGACATGCGGTTTAAATCACCAGCACGTCTTGCCACTTCTAAATCTAAACGCGCCTGCTCCAATGCAGATTTAATGTGTTGCGTTCCCGACAGCGCCGCTTTTTCGGTATTCCAAACTTCTTCTAACTCCGAGTACTCACGCTCTTTTTCTTTTAACTCATCATTAATAATGGCTAAACGCTTTTCGCTCGCATCATCGTGTTCATTGCTTAATGCTTGCTGTTCAATCTTCAATTGGATAATTTTTCGTTCCAATTTATCAAGCACTTCCGGTTTTGAATCAATTTGGATACGAATACTCGAAGCGGCTTCATCAATTAAATCGATCGCTTTATCCGGTAATTGACGATCGGAGATATAACGATGTGACAGTGTTGCCGCAGCAACAATCGCAGGATCGGTAATCTCAACATGATGATGCAACTCATAGCGCTCTTTTAACCCTCGCAGAATCGCCACCGTATCTTCAACGCTCGGTTCATCCACTAAGACTTTTTGGAAACGACGCTCCAATGCCGGATCTTTTTCAATATACTGGCGATACTCATCGAGTGTTGTTGCGCCAACGCAATGTAACTCTCCACGCGCTAGAGCTGGTTTGAGCATATTCCCAGCATCCATCGAGCCTTCGCCTTTACCCGCGCCGACCATAGTATGCAATTCATCAATAAATAAGATGACATTACCTTCTTCTTTAGCCAGCTCGTTCAGTACAGATTTTAAACGCTCTTCAAATTCACCGCGATATTTAGCTCCTGCGACTAAAGCGCCCATATCGAGAGAAAGTACCCGTCGACCACGCAAACCTTCTGGGACCTCATTATTAATAATTCGCTGCGCTAAACCTTCGACAATGGCGGTTTTACCAACACCAGGTTCACCAATGATCACTGGGTTATTTTTCGTGCGCCGTTGCAATACTTGAATGGTACGGCGAATTTCATCGTCACGACCTATTACCGGGTCCAATTTACCTTGCTCGGCTCGCTCAGTCAGATCAATAGTAAATTTCTCCAAAGCTTGACGAAGCTCTTCGGCATTAGGATCGTTAACTTTTTGTCCACCACGGATTGTTTCAATCGCCGCTGAGAGTTTTTTCTCACTTAGCCCGATTTCTTTTAATAATTGACCAAGAGGGCCTTTATCTTCGATTGCTGCTAGCAAAAATATTTCAGAAGAGATGTACGCATCTTGACGTTTTTGCGCCACTTTATCACAGAGATTAAATAGCGTACCCAAAGCACCAGAGAGCTGAACATCACCACCAATCCCACTCACTTTAGGGAGCTTATCGAGCATTTCGCCTAACTTTGAGCGTAGTTGTGCCACGTCAACATTCAACATGGTTAATAAAGGACGAATAGGACTGCCATTTTGGTCGAGCAGTGCCACCATTAGATGAACTGGCTCGATATACTGATGATCACGGCCTAGAGCCAAAGACTGCGCATCAGAAATGGCTATTTGAAATTTACTGGTAAATCTATCAAGACGCATAACCACCTTCCTAATCTCGTTCAAGAGAAACTAATCACATAAAGAACATGGTTACATAGAGGGGAGATTTCAAGTCATAAGGGAGAACTTTATGAACAAAAAACATCCTAAAGATAAGGCTGTAAACGAAGAGTTTAAAAACTGATAAGCAACCATTTTTCCAACAATAGAAAAGATAGCTAAGTTAAATGTGAAGCTTTAATGACGATCCAACACTATGTTATATCGACTATTCAATCCAGATGAAGCAAGCCTGTCGGCCTGTTACGCCATCGCGGCGGTACGAATAAAATTGCTGATCATGTTGATAAGTACATAAATGACTATTAACTACCTGTTCAACACCGATTTTAGCTAAACGCAATTGCGCGAGCTGGGCAATGTCAGCTAGCCATTTACCATCATTTGATGTTGCTGAAAAAGCCCTTTGCGCATCACTATCATAATCGCAAAAAGCCTGCCTAACTTCGTCACCAACCTCAAAAACTTCAGGGCCGATGGCTGGGCCAAGCCAGACCACAACATCATCAGAGAATTTGTCTAGTGCCTGTTCTACAATCCCTCCCGCTAATCCTCGCCACCCAGCATGAACTGCGGCAACTTGGCTGCCTTGCGTATTAGTAATCAATACAGGTAAACAATCAGCAGTCATGGCAGAACAAACAACATGCGGAGTCGATGTGACAATACCATCAGCATCTAATACATCATCACTAGGCTGGTTAACTGCAATCACTCGAGTTGAATGTGTTTGATTAAGCCAGATAGGCGCTGATGGCATCTGACAATATTGTTGCAGCCAATCGCGATTTTTTGCCACAGTCGCGGGATCATCCCCAACATGCATGCCAACATTCAAACCATCGTAAGGCGGAAGAGAAAATCCACCATCACGGGTTGAACAAAATGCTTTCACATTGTTAGGCGCTGGCCAATTAGGAATGATCACCGACATAGTTTAATACTCTTGCGAATAATTTAGTTTAGCATCTTCACGTAGCGCTTCAGTCATAATAACCATATCGTCGGGCACAGGAGCATGAAACTCAAGCTCTTCGCCAGTGATCGGATGTTCAAACTTTAACATTACAGCGTGCAATGCTTGTCTATCAAAAGCTCGGATCATTTCCGTAAGTTCAGGGGTTGCTCCTTTAGGAATACGAGCTCGACCACCGTAAGCACTGTCGCCTAACAATGGATGTTGCAGGTAAGCCATATGCACTCGAATTTGGTGAGTTCGGCCAGTTTCTAAACGCAAACGAATTCTGGTGTGTTCACGAAAATGTTCTGCGACACGATAATGCGTGACCGCTGGCTTGCCCATTTGATTCACTGCCATCAAGGTACGCTTTGTTGAGTGACGACCGATTGGTTTATCGATCATGCCACCTGCGGTCATTTTACCGATCGCAATCGCTTCATATTCACGAGTAATATTACGTTTTTGTAAATCTCTGACCAAACGCGTTTGTGCTGGTACTGTCTTCGCGACCACCATTAAACCCGTCGTATCTTTATCAAGACGATGCACAATACCTGCACGTGGCACTTCGGCAATCGGTGGATAATGAAAGAGTAAAGCATTTAATACAGTACGATCTGGCGTTCCCGCCCCCGGATGAACGACAAAATCTCTGGGTTTATTGATCACCAGAATATCGTCATCTTCATAAACGATATTCAATGGAATATCTTGCGCTTCCCAGCGTTGTTCATCTTCTAACTCGGCCAGAACGGTAATGCACTCTCCTCCCATCACTTTGGTCCGTGGTTTAGTGACCACCGTGCCATTGACTGTAATTTTGCCATCTAATAGCCACTCTTTAAGACGAGAGCGGGAAAAATCGACAAATAATTCTGCTACCGCTTGATCTAAACGCTGACCAAGCTGGCTTTCTTTTACTGTTTGAGTTAATTCAATCTGCTGAGCCATATCGAACTTTTTTAAAAACCGTGAGACTAATAGCCACGAGTGTGGAAAAATATGTTTTCATTGTATCTGTTACTGATCGGAAAGTAACGAAACGATTTACGGAGCAAGCTCGCTCCAAGTATAGAAGCTTTATTGCAAGGAACCTAACCCTGACATGAAATACCAAACTTTATCAGGCTTACTCGCATTATCTTTATTAGTTGGCTGTTCAAGTAAAGAAGAGATTGTCCCTGACGTTCCACCCGCGGAGTTGTACAGCGATGCTCAAAGCTCGTTGCAAAGCGGTAACTGGTTAACCGCTATTAGTAAGTTAGAAGCGCTAGACTCTCGTTATCCATTCGGCGCATATTCGGAGCAGGTTCAACTGGACTTGATTTACGCTTACTATAAAAATGATGATCTCGCTTTAGGGCTTGCCACCATCGAACGCTTTATTCGACTCAATCCCACTCACGAAAAAATGGATTGGGTTCTGTACATGCGCGGCTTAACCCATATGGCCCAAGATCGAAACTTCATGCACGATCTATTCAATATTGACCGTAGTGATCGTGATCCAGAACCGGTAAAAGCCGCTTTTGCAGACTTTAAGCGCCTACTTGAGCGTTACCCAAACAGTTTGTACGCAAATGATGCACAACAACGCATGATAGCTTTGAAAAATCGTTTAGCTGAATATGACCTAGCGACGGCTGATTTCTATTTACGTCGTGAAGCTTGGATCGCTGCGATTAATCGAGCTCAAGAACTACAGAAAACCTATCCTGGTACTGAAGCAGCACGTAAATCTTTATCCATTCAGCTAAAAGCCTATCAACAGTTGGGATTGACTGATGCAGCCGAACGAACGAAACAGCTCATGCAATTGAACGCCCGCCCTTAAGCAGCATGATTAAACTATCTGAATAAACCATCCCCATGAACATTAATCGATAATGTGAGTGGGGAAACTATGGCTAGAAATAGAAAATTTATACAAATTTCAGTAATGAAAAGACGAGGTGTTGAGAAAAGGAGAACGGTCTTTTTTCAGGCCGTAACAAAGCACTAAAACAGCGATGATATTTAGTGACTCCGCTTATCAATTTAGCGTTTTCTCTAATAATGACAAGTTTTTTTATCGACTATTCCTACTACTCTTTGCGAAAGATCACGTTTACTCTCAAGCATCTCAACACCCAACAAAATAGTGATCAATATCACATTATTTTATCTGCAAACCTGTAATCTGAAGTTAACTCATAAGGGATGCAACAGAGGAAAAACACTATGCAAATGAACATCACTGGTAAAAACATTGAAATCACCTCTGCAATCCGTAGCTACATTGAGAGTAAATTTAAAAAGCTCGAAAAATGGCAAGTCGATATCACTGGTTGCCAAGCAAGCTTTAGTGAACAACCCAATAAACAGAAAAAATTTGAAGCGACGGTCACTATCCCCAAAGGTCAATTAGTCGCCTCTGCGATTCACGAGGATCTCTACGCCGCTATCAATGAAGTTGAACAAAAATTAGAGAGACAGCTCAATAAATTGCGTCATAAACCTGATGCTCGGCGCACCGAGAAACCTGAAATTGTAGAAGTTGAAGAGTAGTCTTCCCCTCTTATCCATTTAGCGCCTTAGGGCGCTATTTTTTTGCTTGACGCTGTTTACTGGCTTGCTTATTGTGTCCATTCAATCGTTAAGGTAATCATCACCGATGTTAAACTCTCATAGGCTGTTTATTTTTGACTTCTTTTTTCTCCAATAACCTTGGAGGCTTGCTCGTTTAAAGAAAATAAGTCAAAAACGAACAGACAGAAAGCCTCCCATCGGGAGGTTTTTTTATAAGGATTTAGTTATGACCACCCCCGAATTGTCACTAGAAGAGATTCGTGACCGATTAAATACTATTGATAATCAATTGTTGAAGTTGTTTTCCGAACGTCGTCAACTCAGTATCGACGTCGCCAAAAGTAAAGTACAAACATCAAAGCCCGTACGCGACCCCGTTCGAGAGCAGCAACTATTGGTTAAGTTAATTCAAATCGGTAAACAGGATTATCAATTAGATGCCCCATATATTACCAAACTGTTTCATACGATTATCGAAGACTCCGTATTACTACAGCAAGCTTACTTACAGAACCTAGCCAACCCACAAAACCGCAAGCCATTAGCTAGAGTTGCTTTTCTCGGTGCGAAAGGCTCTTATTCACATCTTGCAACTCGAGAATATTTCAGCCGCAAAAATACTGAACTTATTGAGCTCAATTGCGAACAGTTTAGAGACATTACCAAAACCGTTGAATCTGGCCATGCTGATTATGGTGTTTTACCGATTGAAAACACCAGCTCCGGCTCGATTAATGAAGTGTATGACTTACTTCAACATACTACCCTTTACATCGTTGGAGAAATCACTCAACCGATAGAACACTGCTTGGTCGCGACACAAGATATTCGCTTGGAAGAGCTAAAAATTCTTTATTCTCATCCACAGCCACATCAACAATGCAGTGAGTTTTTAAGTCGCTTAAAAGGCGTAAAACTAGAAACCTGCGCCAGTACTGCTGATGCGATGAAAAAAGTGCAACAAATGCAACGTAATGATGTAGCGGCTATTGGCAATGCGACAAGTGGCAAATTGTATGGTTTGCAATCGATTCAAACCAATATCGCGAACCAAACAGAAAACCATACTCGGTTTATTGTTGTGGCCCGTAAACCAATTGAAGTTTCAACTCAAATTCCAGCAAAAACCACCTTGATCATGTCTACGGCACAAGAAGCAGGCTCGTTGGTCGCAACACTGTTGGTACTCCAGCGTTATGGGATCAACATGACTAAACTAGAATCCAGACCGATCATGGGTAATCCGTGGGAAGAGATGTTCTATGTCGACTTGCAAGCTCATCTGGATTCAGACGAGATGCAAAAAGCACTCGGTGAGTTGACCAAGCTGACCAAACATTTAAAGGTCCTTGGTTGTTATCCTATTGAAAATATTAAACCTACTCAGGTTAAATTGACCCAAGCCTAAAAACATCGCAGATCAATCGATAGCTAAACGGCTTGAAGTTGCAGTAGATAAAGGTGAACTCCAATAAACACGAGTAACGCGGTGATTGGAGCAAGCAAACCAGAGCAACTTCAGTTAGCTAGAGTATATCGACTAAGAAACAAAGAGAACCACGACATGTCATCCAATCAAACCGTTATTCATATCATTGTTGCCTCACTTAATCCTGCCAAAATTAACGCCGTCAAAAGCGCTTTTGAGCAATTATTTCCTAAGTATACGCTGCAGTTACAAGGCGTGACTGTAGATAGTGGTGTAGCCGCCCAACCAATGAGCGATAAAGAAACAAAGCAAGGCGCCCTGAATCGAGTACACCATGCAGAGCAAGCTTATCCAGGAGCCGATTTTTATGTGGGATTAGAGGCAGGCATTGAGCAGGGGATGACGTTTGCCTGGATGATCATCAAATCAGGCGAACAATATGGAGAGTCTCGTTCTGCCAGCTTAATGTTACCTCCTGCCATTAACCAACGTTTACACGCCAACAACGAACTTGGTGAGATTATGGATGAAGTATTTGGTACTGATAACATCAAACAAAAAGGAGGAGCGATAAGTTTGCTCACTCAGCATCACTTAACTCGCAGTTCAGTTTATCATCAGGCACTTATCCTAGCACTAGTACCATTTTTGAACCCTGATTTGTTTTTATCTGCGGATAACAATCTGAAAAAGTAGTTGATAGGTTAAGGCTAAGCTTGTACTTATGCGGTATAAACAAATAAGTACAAGCTTAACTTAATAAAATAAAAAGTTTTTTTCTGGTTTACTGTGAAATGATTCATATCACGGCAAGTAATAAATCGCGCTACTTCAGTAATAACGCTGCCAAAGCTTCACGCTCTGTTAATGAACGTGATTTAAGCTCATTGGACCCACGAGTAATGGTCGCCACGCCCACTCCTAGAAGTTGGCTCATTTGTCGTTGAGATAACTCCCCTTTCAGTAACTCACAGAGAATATTAACTCGTGCAACTAATACCTCTCGTTCATCAGGCGTCATCAACATGGTCAACAACATCTCATGCTGATCACGTGAAACTGCTTGTTGTACTAAGGTTAATAATTCGCTCCAGTCGCTGTACTCAGGTTGTGTGGACATGCTTGTACTCGTTAAGTGATACATACTCCGTATTGTAGAGCAGACTGAGCGGGAATCAATACATAGTCTGCAACTCATTCTCCGTTAAAAACCGGCCACTCACTCCCATAACATCGCGATAGTAAGTTTCAAACATCAATACGTTTTGAATGTAACCTCTGGTTTCACGAAACGGAATGGCTTCAATAAAGGCATAGGCATCTAACTGTCCTTGAGTCTGCTCTCGCCAACGATCCACTCGACTAGGGCCTGCATTGTAAGCAGCAAAAGCTAAAATACGATTGTTATTGTATCTCGCCAATAAATCATTCAGATAATGACTGCCAATTTCGATATTTTTACCGACTTGGAAAAGCTCATCTTCATGTTGATAACTTAAGCGATATTTTTGCGCGGTATAGCGAGCTGTTGTCGGCATGACTTGCATAATGCCCCGAGCACCAACAGGAGAACGCGCTTCGATATCCATCGCACTTTCTTGCCTCGCCAACGACATCAAGGTAATCGGATCAATACCATGTTTCTCTCCATAAAAATTGAACCACCATTGATGAGCGAGAGGAAAACGTAACTGAGTGTTATCCCATAAATTAGCCGATATCGTCGCGCGGACCGTTAAATGATACCAATGTTGTGTGGCAGCATACACAGCGAGCATTTCTTTGCTGGGCTGTTCTACTCGCTGTAATAGCCAATTCCATTCACTCTTCGCTGCGGCGATTTTATCGCGCTCAATCAGCTCACCAATACGAATAAGCTCCGTTTGATAAGGTTTAATCAACTGGCGATTTAAAGAAAGGGTCGAACTTGGATATTGAATCGATTGCTGCAATGCTTCCGCCGCAGCAACACTATAGAAATTACGTTGCCCGAGTAAGCTACGCATTCTTTTTAATCCCTGTTCCATTTGCCCTGCTTGTAATTCGCTACGTGCCAACCAATATTGCCAACGTGTTGAGGCTTTATCTTCTGCGGGTAATTGCTCTATCCACTTAGCTATTCCCTTCCAATCCATACTGCGCAACGCTAAACGTATTCGAGTTTCAATTAAATGGGTATTATCGCTAGCCATAATCATGCTGTCGCGCCATTGTTGAAGCTCTGGTGGTTCGACATTCATCATACGCAAAGCGATATATTGCCCAGTCCGAGCACGTAACGAATCAGACCAATCGAGCTGTTTATCTACAAATACCCATAACCGTTGAGCTTGAATAGCATCGGCTCTCGCTGCTTTTTCTAACGCCAGCTCCACCTGACGATACAACAAGGTTTTATCTCGATACTGTGAAATAAAACTCACCACCGTTTCAGGTTTATCGTATAAACCGATCATTGCCAATGCTTCTGCATGTGTCGGTTTACCATTCAGCTTACTGGCTAAATGACGCATTAATGGCCGATTTCGCCCTTCAAAAGCCAATAGCATACGTTGTAAAACTAGACTATCCGTCAAGCCACCTTGCTGCTCCCACACCGTGAAGAGCGGATCGCAAGCCGAAGAAACACTTGCGCCACTTTGCCACAGCGCTTTAGCACCAATGAAAGCTTCTTTGTAGCGCCCGGTTTTTAATTTGGCATGATAATAATGACAGCGATACGTTTCTCCATTAGGTTCATTCGGAGAAAACTTCAATATCTCAGCCCACTTTCCCTGACTCGCTAAAGCATCAAAATAAGGTGCACTGATCCGATTTGAAAAAGGAAAAGTTTTATGACTATCGATAAAATTACGCACTACAATCGGAGATTTATCACCTAAATCAATCAAAAAGCTCCGATAATCGAGATACGGCGTCAATGGATAATCGGCTATCTGTCTACGCGCTTTTTTGAAACGTGCAACATCTTTATTATCTAACCATTGGTGTGCTTGTTCATACAATTCCCGTTGCGCTTCTAAATCTAAGGTTTTGCCCACCCCTGAGCCACTAAAACTTATAGCACCGATCAAAGCACAGCCGAGCAGCGTTGACGACATCGGTTTATGTCGTTGCAATAAAACCCTATACCCCATTGCGATGATCCCTTCTATTTCACTTTCCCAATTCACTTTATTACGCAGACTCCATAGCTAAATGTAAAGGTGTAAGATGTAAACTTGAAGTCAATAGTAAGAAAAAATAGTAATCAACTTATTGCACTTGACTTTATTCAAAATATTGCGGTTTGGTTCATTCATAACAAAAGGTAAACCAAGCAAAATAACTGGCCGACGAGTAACAAAAGTATCCGCTTTGATATAGAATGATAGCTTTGTTCTGTTTGAAAGATTAGGAATGATCGGCAATGGCTGAATACGTCTATACCATGTCGCGGGTGAGCAAAGTTGTGCCTCCTAAGCGTCAAATCCTCAAAGATATTTCATTAAGCTTTTTTCCTGGTGCTAAGATCGGCGTGCTTGGCCTCAATGGCTCCGGTAAATCAACCCTGCTACGCATTATGGCGGGGATTGATCAAGATTTTGACGGCGAAGCTCGTCCGCAACCAGGCTTAAATGTGGGGTACCTTCCCCAAGAGCCGGTGTTGGATGAAAATAAAACCGTCCGTGAAGTGGTTGAAGAGGCCGTAGCCGATGTCGCCCATGCGCTCAAACGGCTTGATGAAGTCTACGCCGCTTATGCTGAACCAGACGCAGACTTCGATGCCCTAGCCAAAGAACAAGGCGAATTAGAAGCCCTGATCCAAGCCAAAGATGGTCATAATTTAGAAGCCGCTCTTGAGCGCGCGGCTGACGCTTTACGTCTGCCTGAATGGGATGCCAAAATCGCCACTCTATCAGGAGGTGAGCGCCGCCGTGTGGCAATTTGTCGTTTGCTGCTTGAAAAGCCTGATATGCTACTGCTCGATGAGCCAACCAACCACTTAGACGCAGAATCCGTAGCTTGGCTTGAGCACTTCTTGGTGGACTATAGCGGAACCGTAGTCGCGATTACTCACGACCGTTACTTCCTCGACAACGCTGCTGGTTGGATTTTAGAACTGGACCGTGGTGAAGGTATTCCGTGGCAAGGTAACTACACTTCTTGGCTAGAACAAAAAGATGAACGTTTGAAACAAGAAAAAGCCGGGGAAAGCGCCCGTCAGAAAACCATTGAGAAAGAGCTAGAATGGGTTCGCCAAAATCCAAAAGGTCGTCAAGCTAAGTCTAAAGCGCGGATGGCTCGCTTTGAAGAGATGACCACCGGTCAATACCAAAAACGTAACGAAACCAATGAATTGTTCATCCCACCTGGTGAGCGTCTTGGTGATAAAGTGCTGGAGGTTAACAACCTAACCAAATCGTTTGGTGATCGCGTGCTGATTGATAATCTGTCGTTCAGTATGCCGAAAGGTGCGATCGTCGGTATTGTCGGTGCTAACGGTGCCGGTAAATCAACCTTATTTAAAATGCTCAGTGGCGTAGAGCAGCCCGATTCAGGGACCATTGAGTTAGGTGAAACGGTTAAATTGGCTTCGGTCGATCAGTTCCGTGACAGCATGGATGACAAAAAAACCGTCTTCCAAGAGATCTCTGAAGGCGCGGATATCATCAAGATCAATAACTTTGAAATCCCAGCACGAGCGTACTGCTCTCGCTTCAACTTTAAAGGTAATGATCAGCAAAAAATCATTGGTGAGCTGTCTGGGGGGGAGCGTAACCGCGTCCATTTGGCTAAGTTATTGAAAGCTGGCGGCAACGTCCTACTCCTCGATGAACCAACCAACGACTTAGATGTTGAAACCCTACGCGCACTAGAAGAAGCCTTATTAGAGTTCCCTGGCTGTGCCATGGTTATCTCCCATGACCGTTGGTTCCTTGACCGTATTGCCACTCATATCCTTGACTATCGAGATGAGGGCAAAGTGAACTTCTATGAAGGTAACTATACTGAATATATGGAATGGCTAAAACGCACGCTTGGCGCTCAAGCGGCTGAACCACACCGTATTAAGTACAAACGGATCAGTAAATAATCCGTTGCTTAGATTAAAGCTACCTTCGGGTAGCTTTTTTACTCTGCACAAAACCTTATTTCGTGCGCCAAATTCGAGTTAAGACACCTGTACTCTGCTATGCTTAATGCGTACTCATTACGCAATTGTAGGACTTATGATCGAACGTCGACAGTTTTCACGCATTCTTTACCAAGCACCAGCAACATTACAACAAGGCGATCTGCTGCTCAGTACTTGTATCCACGATCTCTCTTTACGAGGTTTACTCTTGTGGGCCGTCGATGAACCCAATTTAGATAGCGATCAGTTAGTAGACGTGGCGTTTACCCTGCCGGAAAGCGAGATCACGATTCGTTTAAGCGGACAATTGGTGCGGCAAAATGAGCGTATTCTACATATCAAGATGGTTCATATTGATTTAGAGAGTATCGCCCATTTAAAACGCTTAGTAGAACTCAATATCGGTGATGACGAACTTTTGCACCGCGATTTAGAACATTTAGTGACTGAGGCTCCATAGCGTTTCTCAACGTTGCCATGCATCACTGGCATGTTTAAGTAAGTGCTGACTCTCTTGCATAAACTGCTGAGAATAGTCGCCAAACCAATCGCTCACTTGATTAAATTGGCTAACAAAACTTGGTTTATCACCTTGTTTAAGCAAGCTGACCGCTTGTTCCAAACTATCCTGAAAACGGCCAATCATTTCAATATTCTCTTGTGAAGATAAAATAATATCCGCATACAAGTTAGGATCTTGTCCAAACAAACGCCCGACCATCGCCAATTCGAGGCGGTAAATCGGTGAGCTTAATTTAAGCAATTGCTCAATATTGGGATTGACTTTACTTAAATGCACACCGTAAACAAATGAAGTGAAATGGCGTAATGCTTGAATTAAGGTCATGCCTTGGTCGTGCTCTTGGGCATCAATGGCACATAAACTTGCTCCCCAAATCGCAAATTGGTCCAGCAGCCATTGATACTGCTCCACTCCTCGGCCATCACAATACACGATGACTTGCTTTGCTAAGCTTGGGACATCGGGGCCAAACATCGGGTGCAAGCCAACGACAGGACCAGAATGAACCTTCAACATGGCCGCCAGCGGCTTCGATTTAATTGACGTTAAATCACATAAAATACAATCGGAAGGGAGTTGATTGAGTTTCTCAATCACACCAACAGTCAAATCTATCGGTACCGTTACCACGACTAAACCCGCATCATGTAAGAGTTCATCGGCGCGATGCCAATCTTGGCTACCCAGCACTTTGATCTGATAACCGGATAACTCAAACATACGAGCGAACAGGCGGCCAAGTTGGCCATGACCACCGATGATCACCACTGAGCGTAATTCAGGCTTTAAACATTTAAAACCTGAGTCTTTCTCACTGGCGTAAGACTCGCGCATTGTTCGGCGTAAAATATCTTCGATTAATTGTGGTGGCACACCTTGCGCTTCAGCTTCAGTACGGCGCGACGCCAGCATACTCGCTTCCCGTTCTGGGACATAAATCGGTAATCCGTAACGGCTTTTGACTTCTCCGACTTGCTCAACTAACGCTAAACGGCGAGCCAGTAAATCAATCATCTGTTTATCCAATGCGTCGATTTGTTCTCGTAATGCATTCAACTCTTCAGCCATCGTTGTTCCTTTATCTACGATTTACAGCGGTCTGCTAAAAAAGGCACCAGCGCCTGGTGAGCATGACGCAATAATTGTTCTGTCGTTTGCCAATCAATGCATGCATCAGTGATCGACACTCCGTATTGCATTTGCGATTTAGGTAGCTCCGCTGATTGATTCCCTTCGTTTAAGTGACTTTCAATCATCACACCGATGATTGAACGGTTTCCTTCGCGAATTTGATGAATCACATCTTCTGCCACCAATGGCTGACGACGATAATCTTTACGCGAGTTGGCATGACTGCAATCAACCATCAATGCCGCCTCCAATCCAAAACCAGTTAATTGTTGTTCACACTCAGCGACCGAAACGGAATCGTAATTGGTTTGTTTGCCACCACGTAGAATCACATGGCCATTCATATTGCCTTGTGTGGTTAAAAGAGCCACTTGCCCTTCACGATTAATGCCCATGAAACGGTGGCTTGATGACGCTGCTTGCATCGCGTTGATCGCCGTCGATAAGCTACCATCGGTACCATTTTTAAAGCCAATCGGCATAGAAAGACCACTGGCCATCTCACGGTGAGTTTGTGATTCCGTCGTCCGAGCGCCAATCGCAGCCCAGCTGAAGGTATCAGCTAAATATTGCGGACTGATCGGATCCAGCGCTTCTGTCGCAAGTGGCATGCCCATCTCCGCTAAATCTACCAATAATTGACGGCCAACATGTAAGCCATGCTCAATATCAAACGATCCATCAAGATGCGGGTCATTAATCAGACCTTTCCAGCCAACCGTGGTGCGTGGCTTCTCAAAGTAAACTCGCATCACAATATACAGTTGATCGCTCAGCTCAGTCGCCAATACCTGTAGACGTTTAGCATACTCTTTTGCGGCTTGAATATCATGAATAGAACAAGGGCCACAAACCACCAATAAACGGTGATCACGTTTATGGATAATATCGGCGATGGTTTGCCGAGATTGTCGAATCGACAGTCTGGCTTTTTCACTTAATGGTAGTTTAGCTTTTAATGCATCAGGGGTGATTAAGACCTGTTCATCAACAATATTAATGTCACTTAAATCACTTTTTTTCATTGCTACACCTGTAATCTTTAATTTACACCAAAAATGTATTTGGCTAACAAAACTCAACTAAACACAAAATAACAGGCTAAAAAAACATTGCAAGTGTAAATTTAAAAAAACAAATAATGTAAACTTAAAGATACACACCAAATGAAAAATAGCGTTGGAAAAGTAATGGACTCAACAAACGTATTTTATTGCCTTCAAGTTACTTAAAATAGCGGTTTTGGCTATCGATGACTAGGCGCAAACCTTGATGGAACTGATCCTCTCACTACTACAACAAATGTGTGTCTACTTAGTCTTGGCTTATATGCTAAGTAAAACACCAATCTTTCTACCGTTACTCAACATTTCTGGGCATTTTAGTCATAAAATGACCGTTTATGTGTTGTTTTCACTATTTTGCATTATGGGCACCTACTTCGGGTTACACATTGATGATGCGATAGCCAACACGCGAGCGATTGGTGCGGTCATGGGCGGATTATTTGGTGGGCCGCTGATTGGTTTTGCTGTCGGGTTAACAGGAGGTCTGCACCGTTATTCTCTTGGTGGGTTTACCGATCTTGCTTGCGCTATTTCGACCACCGCCGAAGGGCTGATTGGTGGCGTGTTTCATGCCTATTTACTCAAACGAGGCAAACGCCATTTACTGTTTAGCCCCAGTGTGGTGTTTGGCATTACCTTTGTCGCTGAAATTGTGCAGATGGCCTTGATCTTACTGATTGCTAAGCCATTTAGTGAGGCTTATCACCTCGTGTCTGCGATTGCTGCGCCGATGATCATTGCCAACTCAGTAGGAGCGGCATTGTTTATGAGTATTTTGCAAGATAGGAAAACTATTTTTGATGAGTATTCCGCGACTTTTTCTCGCCGAGCATTAAACATCGCCGAACGTTCGGTTGGAATTTTAGCGGCAGGTTTTACCCCTGAAAATGCCCATAAAATTGCTCGTATTGTTTATGAACAAACCAATGTCGGTGCCGTTTCAATTACCGATTGCGACAAGATCCTCGCTTTTGTCGGCGTTGGTGATGATCACCATCGACCGAATACCGCGATATCTTCACAAAGCACTTTAGACGCCATAAATCGTAATGCGATCATTTATCTTGATGGTAAAGAGCATCCCTATCAATGCTCATTATCGGCAAGCTGTAAATTGGGCTCAGCATTGATTATTCCACTACGAGCTGGCGATCGAGTGATCGGCACCATCAAACTCTACGAACCGAAACGTAAATTGTTTTCAACCATTAATGTCTCAATGGGCCAAGGTATTGCTCAATTACTCTCAAGCCAAATTCTGTATGGGGAATATCAAGCGAAACAAATTCTTCTCTCACGAGCTGAAATCAAGTTACTGCAAGCTCAAGTCAACCCACATTTTTTATTCAATGCACTCAATACGATTAGCGCCGTGATCCGGCGTGATCCAGCTAAAGCTCGCGATCTTATTCAGCATCTTTCGCAGTTTTTCCGCAGCAATCTCAAGCAAAATGTTGAAACGGTCACCTTGCAAGACGAGCTCGCGCACGTGAATGCCTATTTAACCATTGAAAAAGCACGTTTTAGCGATCGTTTAGAAGTTGAGATTACGATCGACGAACCGCTATTGAGCCGTCAATTACCGAGTTTTACTTTGCAGCCCTTAGTGGAAAATGCGATTAAACATGGGGTATCTAATCTGCTCGAAGGCGGTAAAATACGCATCTATAATCTCGCCGAACCTGCGGGTCAGCGCATAGTGGTGGAAGATAATGCCGGTAGTTATCAAACGCCACAACACGATCACGATGGTTTAGGAATGCACATTGTCGATAAACGCTTAATCCATCAGTTTGGCCACTCAGCAACGCTTAAAATTGACGTTGAGCCGAACCATTGCACGCGAATGAGCTTTCTTATTCCCAATCAACCAAGAGGAACTTAAGGGATGGTAACGTTATCAGCTTTAGTCATTGATGATGAGTGTTTGGCCCGAGAGGAACTCATTGAATTACTGAATGAAAATGGCAACATGCAGGTAATTGGTGAAGCGAATAATGCGATTGAGGGACTGAAAAAAATCAATCAACACAAACCCGATGTGGTTTTTTTGGATATTCAAATGCCTCAAATTACTGGAATAGATCTGCTCGCAATGCTCGATCCTGACACCATGCCCAAGGTGGTTTTCGTGACTGCCTATGATCAATATGCACTACAAGCCTTTGAAGATAACGCCTTTGATTATTTACTTAAACCGGTCGATCCAACGCGGCTTGAAAAAACTATCCAACGTTTACAACGTAGCGTAGTGAAAACACCAGATTACTCGATTCTCGCCCCCAATCAGCTTGATCAAGTTCCGTGTATCGGCCTCAATCGAATCATGATCATCCCAACGGGAGAGATCGAATTTGCTTGTAGTGATATTGCCGGAGTGCACGTGCAAACCGCGCAGCAGCGAGCCAGTAGTCAATTGACGTTAAAAGTCCTAGAAGAAAAAACGCCGCTGCTACGTTGTCATCGTCAATATCTGATCAATCTCAAAGCCATCAAAGAGATCAAATTATTAGACAACGGTCTTGCCGAGATCATCACCCGTTCAGGCTACATCGTCCCAGTAAGCCGCCGTTTTTTAAAAGAACTCAAAGAGAAATTGGGGTTTTATTAGCCCCAATTTATTGATGAGAGAATCCTATTGCCACGCTAAAGTTAAGCAGAAGCCTCAACCAAACGGCGCATTGCCAAAGACGCTTGCTGCCACTCTGATGAAGACTGTAGCTCACGATAAGTAAAACTCTGCTTTTTCAATAAGGATAATGCTTGTGGTACTTCACTGATCGGTAGATTATCCAGCACCTCAACCGCCGATTCGCGTCGATTACACATCAAAATCATGTCGCATCCCGCCGCTAAAGACTGCTGTGCACGTTGTGCTGGACCGCCCATCACTGCCGCCCCTTCCATACTTAAATCATCAGAAAAGACAATCCCTTGAAAACCGAGCTGTTGACGCAGTACTTGCTTTAACCAATAAGCCGAGCCACTGGCTGGTTGTGGATCATAATGAGGATAAATCACATGGGCAGGCATCATCGCATCCAGAAGACCTTGCTCGATATGAGCGTTAAAAATGGTCATATCATCAGCAATCGAGTCACGTTCATCGAGTGGCGTTTCAAGGTGTGAGTCTGCCAGCACCGCACCATGCCCAGGAAAATGCTTCCCTGTGGTAGCCATCCCGACCGCTTTCATGCCACGCAGGTAAGCTCCGCTATAGGTCAGTACACTCTTCACATCATCACCAAAAGCTCGATTACCAATCGCTCGGCAATCAAAACCTTTGTCTAATACTGGGGCGAAGCTGAGATCAATATCATGGGCAATCAGTTCAGCAGCCATTAACCAACCACCACGATACGCCAACACTTCACCATCAGCCGATTGTGCGTAGTATTGCGCTGCAGGAATTGGACTAAAACCATCACGAAAACGCTGTACTCGTCCCCCTTCTTGATCAACTCCAATCAATATTGGCCGTTTAGCCGCTTGACGAATAGCGTGATTAAGAGCAATTAACTGTTGGTTATCATGATAGTTACGAGCAAACAGTATGACGCCTCCTACCGTAGGGTGAGCGAGAATTTCACGGTCTTCCGCTGTCAATTCATAACCAGCGACATCAAGCCATAGCGGTCCCATGTTGGCTCCTTATACAATGAGAAAGTTGAGAGTATTATCGACGCCATGCTCGTGTCGTTAGCGTGATACGAGCAATAAAAATGCAAATTAGCATAGCGAGTAAAGTTATTCAGGTAGTTTTTCAATTACAATGTCGTTTATCTTATCAATCACTTGGCAAATCGTATAACGATCGGAGTCGCTTGTGGATAATACTGAACTGTATATTGGCATCATGTCTGGCACCAGTATGGATGGCGTCGACAGTGCGTTAGTCTCCCTTACTGGTAATACCATCAAACTATTAGCACACGATAGTTTACCGATGCCAGAATCTATCAAGCAGCGCTTGTTGAATATTTGCTTAGGCCAGCCCACCAACTTACACGAGATTGGTCAATTGGATCATCAACTGGGTCATCTATACGCACACGCAGTAGAACAATTACTGGCGCGCAGTGGTTATCGCCCAGAGCAAATCACGGCGATTGGTAATCATGGGCAAACCGTCTTTCATCAACCTACGGGAGAAACACCATTTACCATTCAGTTGGGCGATGCGAACATTCTTGCTACCCGTACTGGGATCACCACCGTAGCCGATTTTCGACGTAAAGATATCGCATTGGGTGGTCAAGGAGCTCCGCTGGTCCCGGCTTTTCACCAAACCATTTTTAATGCCACCGATTCAACTCTCGTCGTTCTTAACATTGGTGGCATTGCTAATATCTCAGTACTCACCACTGATAAGCGTGTCATCGGCTACGATACAGGGCCTGGCAATGTGCTAATGGATTATTGGTGCGCGCAGCACACTGGTCGAGCTTATGACGAAAATGGTCAATGGGCTCGACAAGGGAAGGTAGATTTCCCCCTCTTGCAGCGATTAAAACAAGATACTTACTTTTCACAACCTGCGCCCAAAAGTACCGGTAGGGAATGGTTTAATCTCGCTTGGCTTGAAAGCAAATTGGCGGGATTAAGCGTAAACCAGCAAGATGTTCAACGTACATTATGCGAACTCACCGCACAAACCATTAGTGAACAAGTGAATCAGTATGCTCAAGGAGCTACACCACAGTTATTAGTCTGCGGTGGAGGGGCACAAAACCCCTTGTTAATGGAGCGCTTACAAACCAATTTACCCACTTGGTTGGTGGCTCCTACTCAAGCGAAAGGCGTCGATGGTGATTATATGGAAGCCATGGCTTTTGCTTGGTTAGCCCAGCGACGGATCCATGATTTACCGAGCAACTTACCGGAAGTCACCGGCGCTAAACGAAGCACTTCGTTAGGCGTAATTTACTTACCTTAAACAAACGAACATGGCAGAACATCAGCGGTTGTATTCTCGCCAACCGCGCTGCCATTCCATGCGAAACTTATGGGCTTGCTCAGTCCCCTCGCAAACGCCTTCGTAATATTGCCCACTAAGCCCCATCTGATAGGCAAAGTTAGGGTTGCAGTATTCTTGAACACCGTCTAGATAACCACGTTCATAATCAGCATGCTTGGCAT
Source organism: Vibrio sp. 11986-1-5 (assembly GCF_963878025.1). Taxonomy (NCBI): domain Bacteria; kingdom Pseudomonadati; phylum Pseudomonadota; class Gammaproteobacteria; order Vibrionales; family Vibrionaceae; genus Vibrio; species Vibrio sp. 11986-1-5. Next base: position 213,016 of record NZ_CAWNVW010000052.1, on the reverse strand, counting down.
TACCTAATTGAGATAGCGTTTGATAAGAGCGTTGTAAATTTCCAGCAATGCCATCGTTATAACCGATTTGATACCAATCTCCTTTCGCGGCGAGTTGATCATCGCTGCTGGCACAACCAAACATTGTTAACAATAGTAAAGCCATTATCCATTTTTTCATAAGTCACCTATCCACCTTCGTTAACCATTGTAACGTTTTATTAAAAACCACTTACCAAGCTTAAATGCCGCTTAATAAATTATACGACCACTGATGACAAAACGCCGTGCTCATCATCAATGGTTCACTTATTCTTCTATCGATTTTACCCCTACACATCCTACACCTAAGCCACTCAACGAAAAGTGAGCTAGGTACAATACAACCTGATAAAGGATACTGACTATGTTGTGGTTTCTCACCTGCGTTGCCGCGCTGATTGGTGGTTATTTTCTCTATGGTTTCGCCGTTGAAAAAATCTTTGGCATCAATGAACAACGTAAAACTCCTGCGTACACCAAAACCGATGGGGTCGATTATGTACCGATGTCGACACCTAAAGTCTACTTAGTTCAGTTACTTAACATTGCTGGTGTAGGACCTATTTTTGGTCCAATCATGGGCGCACTTTACGGTCCAGCAGCGATGCTATGGATTGTTGTCGGCTGTATTTTTGCTGGCGCGGTTCACGATTATTTCTCCGGCATGCTATCGATTCGTAACGGTGGTGCATCGGTACCCGCGATTACCGGACGTTACTTAGGCAATGGCGCCAAACATTTTATGAACATTTTTGCCATTGTACTGCTACTGCTGGTCGGTGTCGTCTTCGTGTCAGCGCCTGCTGGGATGATAACCAACCTTATCAACTCACAAACCCATTTCACCGTCACCATGACCAGCATGGTGGTGATCATTTTTGCTTACTACATTATCGCCACCATTGTCCCGGTGGATAAAATCATTGGCCGTTTTTACCCACTGTTTGGCGCGCTGCTGATTTTTATGTCGGTCGGTCTCATGAGCGCTATCGCTTGGTCGAGCGATCATCAAGTTCTTGGTGGCTTTGAGATGCGAGATATGTTCAGTAATCTCAACCCTAATGATATGCCACTGTGGCCAGCACTGTTTATCACCATCGCTTGCGGTGCTATCTCTGGTTTTCATGCTACGCAATCGCCGCTCATGGCACGCTGTATGGAAAATGAAAAAAATGGCCGCTTCGTGTTCTTTGGCGCGATGATCGGTGAAGGGATCATTGCTCTAATTTGGTGTACGATTGCCCTGTCTTTCTTCGGTTCACTCGATTCACTTTCAGCGGCGGTAGCAAATGGTGGACCAGGTAATGTCGTTTATAGCGCTTCCTTTGGTTTACTTGGCGTATTTGGCGGGATATTGGCTTTTCTCGGTGTGGTAATTTTACCGATTACCTCTGGTGATACGGCTTTTCGTTCCAGCCGTTTGATTCTTGCCGAATATTTTAATATGGAGCAAAAAACGCTGCGCAATCGACTCATGATGGCACTACCATTATTTGTTCTGGGTGGGATTTTAACCCAAGTCGACTTTGCTATCATTTGGCGCTACTTTGGATTTGCTAACCAAGTTACGGCAGTGATGATGTTGTGGACAGCATCCGCTTATCTACTGCGTCACAATAAGTTGCATTGGATCACAACCGTCCCAGCGCTGTTTATGACCACGGTTTGTGTGACCTTTATCCTTAATAATAGTGCACTGGGCTTTGGCTTAGCCATGACACTCTCGACTATTATTGGAATAAGCACATCATTAATCGCGATGATCTATGTCATGCGTATTTCCAAAGGCAAAGGCGAGATCGATTTGGCTGAACAACAAGAAATTGAGAAAAACTCAGTCGAAACCGCTTAGTGAAATACGTCATCGTTAAGCAACTCGTATTAAGACCGGCGTAAAAAAGGGGCTAAATACATTAGCCCCTTTTTAATTTTTAACGGTAAAACTCCGCTCAACCGTTGATCAATTGATTTGCTTAATTTGTAGCTCTTTAGGTACCTCAAAGAACATATTTTCTTCTCGGCCTAATACCTCTTCAACGTCCGTAGCCCCAAAATCTTTAATTTGCTGCAAAATTTGATTAACCAGCGCTTCAGGAGCAGAAGCACCAGCGGTTACCCCGATCATAGTGACACCATTGAACCAATCTGGTGAGATATCTTCGATACAATCAATCAAATAACTAGGCGTACCTAATTTTTCTGCCAGTTCTTTCAACCGCGTTGAGTTGGACGAATTTTTCGATCCGACAACAACCATCACATCCACTTGCTCGGCCAAAATACGCACCGCGTCTTGGCGATTTTGTGTCGCGTAGCAGATATCATCTTTACGCGGCCCTTGGATCTCAGGAAAAACCTCACGCAGCTTTTCAATCACATCAGCCGTTTCATCTACTGATAGCGTGGTTTGACTGACATAGTGCAAATGAGTTGGATCTTTTACTTGAGCTTTTAAAGCATCGACATCTTCCGGCTTTTCCACCAAATACATCTTGCCTTTTTGACTGGCGTATTGCCCCATGGTGCCTTCCACTTCAGGATGCCCCGCATGACCAATCAAAACTACTTCCATATGGCGACGACTCGCACGCGCCACTTCCATATGGACTTTAGTAACCAAAGGACAAGTGGCATCAAACACGGTCAAAGCTCGAGCTTTGGCTTCTTGACGAACCGCTTGAGACACGCCATGAGCAGAGAAAATGACGATACTATCGTCAGGAACCTCACTGAGCTCTTCAACAAAAACAGCGCCACGCTGTTTTAGCCCTTCAACCACAAAACGGTTATGAACCACTTCATGGCGTACATAGATCGGCGGCTGATACAGCTCTAATGCACGTTCAACAATGCTGATCGCACGATCAACACCAGCGCAAAAACCGCGCGGATTGGCTAACAATATTTTCATGTTATGGCTCATGGATTCAAATCGGACTATTGTAAAATAAATTAATCAACGGAGACAATTTCCACATCGAAAATAACTTCTTGACCAGCGAGGGGGTGATTAAAATCAACGGTCACAGAATCTCCGGCTATTGCAGTAATAATCCCCGGAATTTCCATCCCATCAGGACCACTAAATGCCATAATGGTCCCGACATCAACGTCATTCTCACCGACAAATTTACCACGATCCATGTAGTGAATATGATCAGGGTTCGGTAATCCAAAAGCATCTTCAGCGGCCAGTTCTATCACTTTTTTCTCTCCCGCTTGCATACCATACAAGTGATACTCAAAATTATCACTGAGGCTACCATCACCCATGATCAATTTGGCGGGTTTGCCAATATTATGGGTACTATCCGCTACCGATCCATCCTTGAGTTTAATAGTAAAATGTAACGTCACAGCAGAATTATCAACAATGATACTCACGTTATTAGGCTTCCTTAAAATGGTCAATCGCTTCTCATCGAGCGACTTATTATGATCAGTAACAGAAATGATGCACAGGGCACTCATTATTCGATATCTCGCGCTGAGTGATAAACACGTTAGCGTTGTTGCAATACTCCCGACACGTTCTAACAAAAAGCGCCGACCGAATCAACGGACGACGCTTAAGGTTATTCAATCAGACGAGACTTCAAACTGTTATTTTTTATTGCGAAAGCCATCTAAAATAACCATCGCAGCTCCAATACAGATCGCGCTATCCGCTAAATTAAAAGCTGGCCAGTGGTAAGTTTTCCAATAAAAATCCAGATAATCAACCACAAACCCGTGCACAACACGGTCAAAAACATTACCAACCGCACCACCAATGATCAAGGCATAAGCAATGTTATTCCATTTCTCTGTGGCAGGTAAGCGGCGCATCCAATACACCAATAACGCCGTGACAGCAAAGGCAATGCCGGTAAACAACCAACGTTGCCATCCCGCCTGCTCACTGAGAAAACTGAATGCTGCGCCGTAGTTATGAACATACAATAAATTAAAAAATGGCAGTACTTCTATCCGATTATGCCATCCATAACCCATGTTGTTCATCACTACTGACTTGATGCCGATGTCAGCGAGGAAAATCAGTAGCGCTAGCCATAGCCAACGCACACCGGATTGTTTTAACGTTAATGCCTGTTGAGTCATAAATAACCTTGGTAATTAAAGAAACCAATACGATTACGCGAACTGACGTTGTTCACCATCGCCGTCAATGTTAGACACGCAACGACCACAAATGGTTTCATGGCCAGCAATCGTACCCACATCATCGGTATGATGCCAACAGCGCTCGCACTTCTCGGCGTCTACTTTACTGACCTCAACCCATAAACCATTAATCTCGGTCGCTTGAGCGGCGGTGCTTTTTTCACTTAACGGTTTGACGGCAGCTTTAGACGTTAATAGAACAAAACGCAACTCGTTATCCAGCAGCTTTAACTTCGCGGCTAATGAATCATCAACAAACAACGTCACCTGAGCTTGTAACGATCCACCAATCACTTTTTCATTTCGAGCATTTTCGAGTAGCTTATTCACCGCTCCACGAACGTGTTGGATATCGGTCCAAAATGCATTATTAAACGTTTCGTTTTCGTCTAAACCAAGCAAACCTTGGTACCATTCGCTGGTAAAGACGAATTGACCACGAGCTTGACCATCAGCCTGTTTCGTTGGCATAGCATGCCAAATCTCATCGGCGGTGAAGGACATGATCGGTGCCATCCAACGTACTAACGCTTCCACGATATAATACAAGGCCGTTTGACAGCTACGCTGCGCATGGCTACCGCGTTTTGCTGTGTATTGGCGATCTTTGATCACATCTAAATAGAATGAACCCATTTCAATTGAACAGAAATGCATTAAACGCTGTACGACCGCATGGGTGTTGTATTCATCATACGCTTTGATGATCTCTTGCTGCGCAGCCAATGCACGACCGACAGCCCAACGATCCAATGCCACCATTTCCTCAACAGGGATCATATCCGTCGCAGGATTAAAGCCATTAAGGTTAGCGAGGAAGAAACGAGCCGTATTGCGGATTCGGCGATAAGCATCGGCGCTGCGTTTTAAGATTTCATCAGACACCGCCACTTCACCAGTATAATCGGTCGAAGCCACCCACAGACGTAAGATATCCGCACCTAATTTATTGGTGACATCTTTCGGTGCAACCACGTTACCAATCGATTTAGACATTTTACGTCCTTGACCATCAACCACAAATCCATGGGTTAACACCTCTTTATAAGGTGCTTTACCTTTCATTGCGACCGATGAGATCAATGACGATTGGAACCAACCGCGATGCTGATCCGAACCTTCAAGGTACATGTCAGCTTGCGCTCCGTTAAACTCAGGACGAGTATCAACAACCGCGTAGTGGGTTACGCCTGAATCGAACCAAACATCTAATGTATCAAGGACTTTTTCATACTGATCGGCGTCAGCACCTAATAGCTCAGCAGCATCGACATCCCACCACGCTTGAATGCCTTTTTGCTCGACCAACTGCGCGACTTTTTCAATTAACTCAAGTGAGTTAGGATGCAATTCTGCCGTCTCTTTATGCACAAATAGAGCAATCGGCACGCCCCAAGTGCGTTGACGAGAAATACACCATTCAGGACGGCCTTCAATCATACCTTCGATACGACTTTGGCCCCAATCTGGCATCCATTTTACGCCTTTGATTTCACTTAAGGCTTGTTCACGCAGCCCCGCTTGGTCCATAGAGATAAACCATTGAGGCGTCGCACGGAAAATGATCGGCGTTTTATGACGCCAGCAATGTGGATAGCTGTGCTCATAAGCATGGTGGTGCAACAACGCACCTTTTTCTTTCAATACTTCAACCACCGCATCGTTGGCTTTAAAGACATGTTGTCCTGCAAACAATTCGGTATCTGACAAGTAAACCCCGTTTGAGCCGACCGGATTAGCCACTTCAAGTCCGTATTTTTGACCAACGGCAAAGTCTTCTTGACCGTGTCCTGGCGCAGTATGCACCACGCCCGTCCCTGATTCGGTCGTCACATGATCGCCCAAAATAGCGGGAACTGTAAAATCATAGAATGGATGGTTAAACTGAGTCAGCTCAAGCTCTGCGCCGCTAGCAAAGCCTAGATTATGGAAATGCTCAATACCAGCGCGATCCATGACTTGCTTTGCCAATTCAGAGGCAACAATGATTCGCTCTGGTTGTTCACCTTCAACTTGGATAAGAACATATTCTAAATCGTTACGTAAACAAACCGCGCGGTTAGCAGGCAGTGTCCATGGCGTGGTCGTCCAAATCACAATCGAAACGGGACCATGACCTTGATGGCCCTCTGATAAGCCAAATTTTGCTAGTAAGCTGGCTTCATCAGTGGCACGAAAACGGACATCAATCGACGGTGATACTTTGTTCTTATACTCAACTTCTGCTTCAGCCAGCGCCGAGCCACAATCGGTACACCAATGAACTGGTTTAAAGCCCTTAAGAAGATGACCATTATCAGCAATTTTACCTAACGCGCGAATAATATTAGCTTCAGTAGTAAAATCCATCGTACGATAAGGTTTATCCCACTCACCAAGAATACCTAATCGTTTAAAACTCTCTTTTTGTCCTTCAACCTGACCAGCAGCATAATCACGACATTTCTCACGAAACTCAGCTGCCGTCACTTTTTGACCCGGTTTACCGACTTTTTTCTCGACCATTAATTCAATCGGTAAACCATGGCAGTCCCAACCGGGGATGTAAGGCGCATCAAAGCCTGATAAGGTTTTGGATTTAATAATAATGTCTTTAAGAATCTTATTGAGTGCGTGACCAATATGAATGTCACCATTGGCATAAGGAGGGCCATCGTGCAGGACGAAAGATTTTTTGCCTTGTTTCGCTTGACGGATTGCTCCGTACAAATCTTCTTTGTACCAACGTTCTAGCATTTCTGGCTCACGTTTAGCCAGATCGCCACGCATTGGAAACCCTGTTTCAGGTAAGTTCAGGGTATCTTTATATTCACTCATCGATTCTTAATTCCGTTGTATTGGGCGACGTTAGACATTATGCGTATCGGTGGAATCAACCGATTCACTGTAAAGCTGCTGCAGCCACACCCTTGCTGCTTCAGCATCCAATTCAATTTGTTGTTTCAGTGCATCAAAAGATGCAAATTTTTGCTCATCACGCAGCTTATGCAACAAAGCCACTTCAAGTTGCTTGCCGTATAAATTACCTTGGAAGTCAAAAAGATGAACTTCCAGTTGTTGTCGTACACCATTGACCGTCGGACGTTGGCCAATATTCGCAACACCTCCCAAAGGCAATGTTGAAAGCCCATAAACTTTCACAACATAAACACCAGAAACGGGTGATACACATCGTTTAAGAGGAATATTTGCCGTTGGAAAACCAATCGTTCGCCCCAGTTTACGACCGTGAGAAACGCGACCACTAATACTGTAGGCTCTTCCCAACATACTGTCAGCCATTGCTAATTGATCGTTGGCCAAAGCTTCTCTGATTAAAGTGCTACTGACTCGTGATTGCTGAACACAAAAACTTTGTGTGCTGACTACCTCAAAACCGTATTGCTCACCAGCTTGACGAAGCATCGCGAAATCACCTTTTCGGCCTTGGCCAAAACAGAAATCATCACCAACAACCAGAAACTTAACACCCAATTGCCTCACCAACAAGTCACGGATAAATGCCTGCGCGTCTAAATTGGCAAAATGGTGGTTAAAGTTAACACACAGTAGGCGATCAATCCCTAATTTCCCCAACTGAACAAACTTATCTCTTAAACGAGTAAGCCTTGCAGGAGCTTTCGCTTTTAAAAACAGCTCCATTGGCTGCGGTTCAAAAGTCATCACCACTGAAGGCAAATTCAGTTGTTGAGCTCGTTGAGAAACTTGGCTTAATACTTGCTGATGACCAAGATGCACGCCATCAAAATTACCGATGGTTAGTACACAACCACGATGATGAGGCTTAATATTGTGAATTCCGCGGATCAATTCCATTGGGATAAACTTAAAACCTATTATTCTTAATGGTACCGACAACCGATCGCAAGCAAGACTGGGCACGTTAATCTTTACCATTATCAACGGCAAGAAGCACACACCACCAGTACTACAAGATCTGACAATCAGCAGGACATCGCTAATATGGATGTAAAACCGACGGATTATACCTTAATTGTCATTAATCTGTCGCCGCTTTTAAATCTTTTAAACGTATCCCCAACAATAAGGCGGTCAACGAATAAGCGATAGCACCAAACACAATCAACCCACATAACGTCAAAGCTCGCTCAGTTAAACTCCACTTGAGCCAATCAGCCATGGAATCCAACTGCCAAGAGATAGCCATAACCATCACAGCACCCGCTACGACTAAACGAGCAATAAATCCTAGCGTTTGACCAGTCACTTTGTACACCCCTTGTTGATGTAGTCCGCGATAAAGTAAAGCCATATTGATCAAGGCTGATAAGGCTGTTGCCGCGGCTAAACCGACATAGCCAAAAGGCCAAGCAAAAATCGCGTTAAACACAATATTACTCAGCATGGCAATAATGCCATAGCGAACAGGCGTTTTTATGTCTTGTCGTGAGTAATAGCCAGGCGCTAATACCTTGATTAACATAAAATTTAATAAACCAGATGCATAAGCAAACAAAGAGAGTGAAGCCTGATGAACGTCGTGAGCAGAAAACTCACCACGCATAAAAAGTACCATCAACATCGGTTTAGCTAGCACCATTAATCCAAGCATCGCTGGAATACCCAGCAGAATCACCATTCGAACTCCCCAATCCATGGTCTGCGCAAAACCAGCTTGATGAGCATCGACATGTTTACGAGATAAAGCAGGTAAAATAACGGTTGCAATAGCGATTCCAAATAAACCCAGTGGAAACTCAAGTAAACGGTCAGAATAATAGAGCCAACTGATCGATCCTGTTTGTAAAAAACTGGCAATAAAAGAGTCAAATAGCAGGTTAATTTGGCTAACAGATACCCCAAAAAGTGCCGGAATCATCAATGTGCGAATTTTAACCACACCCGGATCTTTCCAAGCCCATTTTGGCCTAACTAACATACCAGCTTGGATCAAAAATGGCAGTTGGAATAGAAACTGGACTAAACCACCTAAAAATACCCCTATTGCCAAACCGATTTCAGGTTTAGCGAGATTAGGCGAAATATACCAAGCAGACAAAATCATCATTACGTTAAGAAATACCGGAGTAAAAGAGGAGACGGCAAATTTTCCTAACGTATTAAGTACAGCACCAGAAAGCGCAACAAAAGTAATAAACCATAAATAGGGGAAAGTAATTTTGAGCAATAAGCTGGCCAATTCAAACTTTTCAGCAGCCGGACCTCCGGATAACCAATCCAAAAACCAACCAGCGCCGAATAGCGCCGTAACGGCACCAGAAAACAGCACACCGATTAAAGTCACGATAGTGACTAGTAAGCCAAGTGTCCCTGAGACTTTAGCGATCAACTCTCGCGTTTTCTGCTTATCACCCGCGGCATGATATTCCGTTAATACCGGAACAAAAGCTTGCGAGAAAGCCCCTTCAGCAAATAGACGACGTAAAAAGTTGGGAATACGATTGGCAAAGAAAAACACATCCGCACTCGCTCCCGCTCCCATTAAATTGGCCACGACAACATCCCGAACCAACCCCAAGACGCGAGAAATAAAGGTCATGGTACTGACGACAATACCAGACTTGAGTAAACGTTTACTCACAGTAACCTCGAAAAGAAAAAACAAAAATATAAATATCAACAATGATTCGGGGGCAAAAACCACCCTTCTCGCCAATTTAGCTGATCGATAACGTCCTTCAAGCTAGGGTCACCACCTGCCGAAAGATAATATCGCCTAATCTTGGATAAGAATGTCAGAATGAGATCAGATAAGTATTAGCATTGCCCAAAAAATACTGTTAGAATCCACGCCATCTTAACCGTGAAAGCCTTGTGATACCAAACTTGTTTGGTTTAGACGGGTTTTTGCACAAATCATTTGACATTCAAGTGCAAATAAGGGATATTTCCGGCCCTTAAATTGTCACCGAACTAAAGTTTTTGGGAGTTAGACCCTTGGCAAATAACAAATCTGCTAAGAAGCGCGCTATCCAATCTGAAAAACGTCGTCAGCACAATGCTAGCCGTCGTTCAATGATGCGCACTTATATGAAGAAAACAGTTGCTGCAATTGCTGCTGGCGACAAAGAAGCTGCAACTGCTGCGTTTGCTGTAGTTACACCAATCCTTGACCGCATGGCGACTAAAGGCCTTATTCACAAGAATAAAGCAGCTCGTCATAAGTCTCGTTTCTCTGCTGCGATCAAAGCTCTGTAATAGAACTTGATATCCATCAGTGATAAAAAAACCGGCTAAAGCCGGTTTTTTATTTATCTGAGAACTTTGATTTTCCGATTTGTCTACTATGATAAACTTTCATTTGCCATAGCACATCGTTTCCTATTTCCATTCAATCAAAGTCCGATGACATCCTATCAATTAGCGCAATATAAACCATGTAAAAGCTCAATCATCGCCTTCACCTCATTGCTGCTCAAGGTATAAAATACCGTTTGCGCCTCTTTGCGCGTCTCGACTAAGCCATCCCGTCTTAGCCAAGCCAAGTGTTGTGACAATGCAGACTGGCTCAACTCTAACTTGCTACATAACTCACCAACGGAAAGTTCTTGATTGTGTAACAAGCAAAGAATTTGCAGCCGCCTCTCATTGGCCATGGCTTTTAATAACACCACTGCTTGAGCGGAATTTTGTTCCATTTGTGCTAGGTTCATGTGTAAGCCCCTTTAAAAACAAAAACTTAAACAAACCAACCTTAACGTGCAATACGCCACAGTAAAAGTGAAGCTATTTAGCCTACGCTCAACAACTTATTATTTTGACGATGAGTTATAACTTTTAAAAGGCAAATCAACACTGCAGTTTGTTTAAATATATCGGCGCATCCAAGATCAGAGCGAACCTTCTATGGATTGACCAATTCGACAGATAGTAATCTATTTGTTAACAATAATATACACCAAAGCAAACGGAAAAAGCACAACGCCGTGAATTGAGACAGGCGTTTCATTAAGGCGAGATCATTCAAAAAAATGACTAAAATCAGTATCACAGACATTTTTCACTGCCGGATGCTGGATCATTCTTTCCGCAAAAATAACATAATATTCTTCTTTAATTTCGTCTAAACGGCTGAGTAAATGTAACGACCCCTCTTGTTCCATTTCTGAACGTAATAATAAAGGAGCCATAAAAATCACATCCGGATGATATAAAGCAAACGCCTTCATTAAAGCCGCATCATCAAACTCTCCCAGAATATTTGGCTGCATACCTTGGCGATCAAACCACTGTCTAACTTTACGGCCCATCGCTGTACGCCCTCCAGGAAGCAGAAGTTTACGCTGGGTGAGTACTGCAGGATATTGCCCACACTCTACCGCACCACTAGAGAAAAATCCCATATGGCTTTCGCCCAATTTTTTACTGAATAATCCCGGACTTTGGCTTGAATCCACCGGACAATCCGAGAGAATCATGTCCAATTTATGTTGAGATAATTGTTCAAGCAATAACTCATGGGTAGATTCAAAGCAACGTAAATGAATCCGATTATCTTCCGGCACGGTGCTCATCAAAATTTTACTGACTAAACGTTTAGAAAGCGCATCGGCAACCCCAACATCGAAGAGCACATTCGAGCGCTGACTATAATTAACAATATCGAGCATCTCGTAACTCAATCCAAACATCCGGTCAGCGTATTTAAACACCAACTGCCCCAGCTCAGTTGGCTCGATACTGCGACCATTACGTTTTGTTAACTTCCCAGCTAACCTATCCTCTAGTGCTTTAATTTGCCCAGTAACGGTTTGAGGAGTAAGAAAAAGGGCATCAGCGGCTTTAGTCACCGAGCCTTGCTTACAAACCATCCAGAAATAGTAGAGGTGATTATAATTAAGATGTGACATGGCGTACTCAATCAATACACAGTTCGTCTTTTATAACAAACTCAGCGCTTACCGGCAAACACTTCGGTTTAACCGAAACATTTGCTAAAACATTCCTTATTTTAGCGAATCAAAAAAAGCAAACCGTCATCATTCAGACATAAAAAACATTATTTTATCGATGAAAACACATCCAGATACAAATACAAAACATCAATAATATTATAGAGTTAATAAATAAATAAGGCGTTAACACCCAGCATTTTAACCAAGCACTGACTTACCGCCCCCTTTGTAATATTACTGAAATATTTGTCATCTAACATCGCGGGCAGATTCAACAACAGACCTCAAATATTTATCAGGTCAATGGAGAACCCCATGATAAACCAAGCGACATCCACAGCGGTGCCAAGCTTAGCAATGACACGTTGGCTACGCTGGATTAACTTGGCACTGATGCTCTACTTATTGTTACTGGCCGTAGCAATGGTCGGCAGCGGATTTAAGTGGTCAACGGGAGAACATGCCAAAGCGCTCTTTGCCTTTGCCGCTCACCCTATCGCCGGTTTGATGATCGGCTTAGTTGCGACGGCCTTAATTCAATCGTCCAGTACCGTTACCTCAATTATTGTTGGTTTAGTCGCAGGAGGTTTACCTGTTGAAATTGCGATTCCAATGGTTATGGGGGCCAACATTGGCACAACGGTCACCAATACACTGGTTAGCCTAGGTCATGTTCACTGTAAGCATGAGTTTAAACGAGCATTTGCTAGCGCAACCATCCATGATTTCTTTAATTTGCTCGCCGTACTCATTTTCTTACCTTTAGAGATGATGTTTGGGATTTTTGAAAAAATCTCTTATTGGTTAGTTTCCCCTCTTATGTCCACAGGTGATATGAGCGTTAAAGGTCTTGATTTTATTGGCCCTGTAACTAAACCTATCATTACTGGACTGCAAGATCAGCTTAGTGTTTTTGGTCATGTCTGGGGTGGGGTTAGCATGATCGTACTTGGGATCAGTATTATTTTTGTCGCGATACTGATGATGGGCAAATTAATGAAGAAACTGATGGTCGGTCCCGCTCGCGATATATTGAAAAGCGCAATAGGTAAAGGCCCTTTACATGGTATCGCTTCAGGTACAGTGGTTACGGTTTTAGTCCAATCGTCCACCACCACCACTACCTTGATCGTGCCTTTGGTTGGATCAGGAGTGTTAAAAGTTCGTGATGTTTATCCTTTCACCCTTGGGGCGAACATTGGAACCTGTATTACCGCTCTTCTAGCAGCGACCGCCGTCTCTGGTGAATTTGCTGTCTTTGCACTGCAAATTGCTCTGGTGCATTTGGTGTTTAATATCAGTGCAACGCTGTTAATTTTTGGGATTCCATTTTTACGTGAACTCCCCCTTAAAGGCGCTGACTGGATTTCGGACCGCGCGGTAAAAAATAAGGCTTCAGTGGCACTCTATTTATTTACGGTCTTCGTTCTTCTACCGGGCTCAGTGTTGACGCTGACAACCTGATTCATAACACTTATCAACTGAACCCAAATAACAACGCCGCCAAAGCATAGTGCTTGGCGGCGTTATTATTACTAGTCGACTCATGCTCCAATCAACACTTCACCGAGATTGATAACGCTTATCTATCGTCATCGTCTTTCTTTGCGTTGGATCTTATCTCACACTACGCATAAAGATAAACGTCATGATTAGACGGAAAAAGGATATTGAATCGGCTCATGATGCTGATAATCCGTTACCGAGAAATCATCAAGCGTTACCCATGTCTCTAAATCTTCCAGTGAACGAATCTCTGGATTAATGTGAAACTGTGCCGCAGGCAGTGGTTGACGCTTTAATTGAACATCACGCATTAATTCCAGTTGGTCTTCATAAATGTGTGCGTTGACAATTTTATGGTAAGCCAAACCCGGTTTTTTACCGGTAATTTGTGCCATAATTGCCAAAAAAACATACACTTGAACCATGTTAAAATTCAGCCCAAGCGGGACATCACACGATCGTTGAGTGCTGTTTAGATAGAGCGTATCGCCCAACAAAGAAAAGTGATGACTATACATACACGGCCGTAAACAGCCCATATGAAACTCACCCGGATTGTAAAAATTGAGAATTTCTCCCCTATCGTCAATACCGCGCGTTAAGTCATCAACAATTTTTTTCAGTTGATCGATATGTCCACCATCAGGCTTAGCCCATGCACGTCCTTGAACGCCATAAACTCGTCCCATATCATCCTCACCTTTACGATAAGGATTAGCCAGCCAAGCCGCATTCATATTCGCATTCGCATCCCATGTTTTGGTGCCTAGCTGACGAAAATCTGCGGCACTGTCATAGCCACGAATATAGCCCAGCAATTCAGCAACCGCTGATTTCCAAAAACTCTTTCGTGTCGTGACTAAGGGAAACTGATTATTTGCCACATCATAAGTGAGATCGGCATTAATCACGGTCAGACAGCGCTTACCGGTTCGTTCGTTCTCAACCCAGATGCCTTGGTCAACAATTCTCTGGCAAAGGTCTAAATACTGCTTCACTTTACAACCTTACTTTTTTGCGGACTATCTTGATACATTTGGCGTTGATACGCCCATACCATTAATATTATTCCGAAGATAATCATCGGCGTAGATAGAATTTGTCCCATGGAGATCACATCACCAAACAAACCGAGTTGCACATCCGGTTCGCGAACAAACTCGACAAGGAAACGGAATGTACCATATCCGATCAAAAATAGCCCAGAAACGGCGCCTAGAGGACGCGGCTTTTTGATAAACCAATTTAAAATAAAAAACAGTACGATCCCTTCTAGTACCAATTCATAAAGTTGTGATGGATGGCGCGGTAATGGCCCACCATTCGGGAAAACAAACGCCCAAGGAACATCGGTCACTCGTCCCCACAGTTCAGAGTTCATGAAGTTACCGAGCCTCCCCATGCCTAAACCGAACGGCACTAAAGGAGCGACAAAATCAGCAACACCAAAAAAAGTACGTTGCTGACGACGAGCGTACCAATACATCGCCGTTATCACGCCCAGTAAACCACCGTGAAAAGACATTCCACCAGTCCATACTTTAAACAGATACAAGGGATCGGCTAAGAAAAGCTCAAAGTTATAAAAAAGAACATAGCCAACCCGTCCACCAATCACAACGCCTAAAAAGCCAGCAAAAAGCAAATCTGAAACCTGTTCTCGTGTCCATCCACTGCCGGGCTTATCAGCTCGGCGATTAGCTAACCACATAGCAAATAGGAAGCCAAATAAGTACATCATTCCGTACCAACGCACAGAAAGCGGGCCGATAGAAAATAACACCGGGTCAATATTAGGAAAAGTAAGATAGCCTTGAGACATAAAATAGCGTTCTCTGTCTTAGATAAAAAGTTATTGCAACAACATTGTTATTGCTACGAACATCAGGAAAAAAGCAAAAAAACGTTTTAGCGTTACCGTCGGCAATCGTGACGCTAATTTAGCGCCGATCCGAGTAGTCAAGATTGAGGTGGAAGCAATGGCTAATAATGCAGGAAGATACACATAACCTAGGCTATATTCCGGTAGATTTTCTACTCGATAACCATGCAAAATAAAGCCTAACATACCAGAAATGGCAATCACTAAACCACACACGGCCGATGAACCAACCGCTTTACGCATCTCAACACCATGGTGATTTAAAAAAGGAACCGTTAATGAGCCACCACCAATTCCCGCTAACGTAGAAATAATTCCGATCCCATTTCCTGATAATAACGTCACTATCGCTCCCGGCATCGGCCTTGTTGAACGAGCTTGCATGGAAGAACGCACCATCTGCAGTGCAAGAGCCAAAACGATAACCCCAAATACTTTAGGTAAATAATCACTAGGGATCCACTCGGCAACCACAGAGCCTAAAAAACCGCCAGTAAGCACGCCCGGCAGCAGCCATTTAACAACAAATAAATCGATATTACCCAATTTAAGATGATTCAACGCAGAGGAAATAGAGGTGATGATGATCGTCGCTAAAGAGGTCGCCAGAGCAATATGCATAACGATCTCTGGATGAATGCCCATTTGCGGTAACAAAAACAGCAGGGCAGGAACCACTAATAGCCCACCGCCAATACCTAACAAACCAGCCAACAATCCAACGACAGAACCTAATATGATTAGCAGAAGAATGAACTCAATACCCACAGTGGCGTCCTATTTGTTTATTTTTTACCAGCCCGCACAAATCCAGCGAAGCCTTTCGTTTCAAAATGGGTGAGCATCATATTATAAATGTCATGACCATACGATTGCATCAAGGCTTTATCAGCCAATAACTGTAATTCACGCCTTGCCGAATGACGAACCAAATATTTTACTTTGGCTACGTTTGACGCATTCATACTCAAAGTGGAGTAGCCTAAACCGATGAGTAATAAAGCACCAAAAGGGTCACCAGCCAGCTCACCACAGACACATACTGGCAACGAATACTGCTGACAGGTTTGCGAAATTTGTTTCAATGCCATAATCACTGCAGGGTGCATCGAATCATAGACATCCGAAACATGGGTATTGTTCCGATCAACCGCCAAAAGATACTGCGTTAAATCGTTAGTTCCCACTGAAATAAAATCGACTTTTTTGGCAATCAATGGCAATAGATAGAGCATGGAAGGCACTTCAAGCATAATACCGATTTTAGGCCTGACGATGCTGGCATCAACTTTGATCGATTCTTGATAGGCTTGATCGATAAATCGCCGAGCATCATCAAGCTCTTTTACCCCAGAAATCATCGGCAACAAAATACGCAAATTATCATGGCCACTACTGGCTCGCAGCATGGCTCGTAATTGAATTAAGAAAATGTCTGGATGATCCAGCGTAAAACGAATGCCACGCCAGCCTAAAAAGGGATTATCTTCATCAATGGGTAAATAAGGCAGCGGCTTATCACCACCGATATCTAAGGTACGCATCACGACAGGCTGATCAGGATAACCTTCAAGGACCGCTCGATATTGCTGAATTTGCTCTTCTTCAGAGGGTAAACGTTGTTGAAGTAAAAAAGAAATCTCGGTGCGATAAAGTCCTATGCCATCAATGCCTTGATTAATAGCGATATTCGTATCTGCGCTTAATCCTGCGTTTAACAGTAACTCTATCTGCACACCATCTTCGGTTAATGCGGGCTCTAAAATTGCCTCATTGACCATTTGTGCCAATTGTCGCTCTTCGTAGGCCAACGCACGATATTCAGCAAGAATAGGCTTACTAGGGGAAATGTATAATTTACCACTGTAGCCATCAACAATGCCTTTTTTGCCATTCACTTGCTTTAAGTTCAGTGACACGCCCATCACCGCTGGAATACCCAACGCGCGAGATAAAATGGCGGCATGTGAATTGGCCGCGCCCTCAAGAGAGACCACAGCTAATAACTTATCTTTCGGTAAACCAGCCAATATCGATGCGGTTAGCTCTCGCACCACTAAGATAATCGGTTTGTCTAATTGTTGCTGTTCATGCTCCGTGTTGTAGAGAAAATAGAGCAGCCGCTGACCAAGCTCACGTATGTCTTGTGAACGCTCCCGCAAATAAGCATCGGACATACGAGCAAAACGGTTAGAATAGCTTTCGACAACTTGGCGTACCGCCCAGTCAGCGCGATCGCCTTTCAGAACTTGCGCCTTCAGATCATTGCGCAACATAGGATCATTGAGTAAATGGGTAAATAAGTCAAAAATCGCCAATGCTTCTTTATTGATATCGTTATCAAGCTTTTTGCGTAACTTACGAAAATCGTTCAGAGCATTTTCAATTGCCCGGGTTAACCAAGCTTGTTCTCTTTCTTTATCTAAGGTCGAAGCGGGAGAAACGTCCGTCAATTGTGGTTGAGAGTCATCCCACCACAACTCGCCAATCGCAACCCCAGTTGAGGCGGCAATGCCACTGACAGACTGTTGCTTCTTAGATAACAGCCAATGTCCTTGCGTTTGGGAATGAGCAATGATCACCGCTAACTGAGCCGCCAGCGTCACCAAGAAAGAGACTTCCATCTCGCTGAATAAGCGAGGCGATTTTTGCTGTACCACCAGAACCCCCAACACTTGTTTGCGGTAAATGATGGGGGTACCAAGAAAAGAGTGATAAACCTCCTCTCCCAGTTGTTTAAAATATTTAAAATTAGGATGTTGTGAGGCTTTAGCAAGGTTAATCGGCTCAGCAGTACGTTTAACTAAGCCCACTAAGCCTTCATCAAAACCAATATGAATTTTATCGCCTTTGAAAGTTAACCCTTGTGTCGCCATTAACTCAAGGCGAGACATCTCTTCATTCGCTAAGTAGACCGTGCAACATTCCGTGTTCATCGCTGTACACGTCTGTTTTACAAAAATATCCAATGCTTGATAAACATCTTCCACTTTTGATACTTGTTCAACAATATCCCTTAGCTGAGAGAGCATCTTATCCCCTACGGTTTTTGCGCTTACCTTTTATTTTACGTTCTTTAAATGGCATGGCTAAAGAGACAAACTCTTTCATTGCTCGCCGATATACATCACGCTTAAAAGACACAACTTGCCTAACTGGATACCAGTAGCTTACCCAGCGCCAACCATCAAATTCAGGGGTGCTACCACGTTGCATGTTGATTTTTGATTCATCACATTCAAGACGCAGTAAGAACCATTTCTGTTTTTGTCCAATACAGACCGGTTGAGAATCCCATCGCACTAAGCGCTTTGGTAGTTTGTACCTTAACCAATGACGACTAGTGGCAATGACTTTAACATCTTTCTTTGTTAACCCAACCTCTTCGTAAAGCTCCCTAAACATCGCTTGTTCGGGAGATTCACCCTCATCAATCCCCCCTTGAGGAAACTGCCATGAGTGTTGTCCATATCGTTTCGCCCAGAATACCTGACCATGGTTGTTACAAATCACAATACCTACATTGAGTCGGTAACCATCGCCATCGATCACTGGCAAACCTCTCATAAAATCTTAATGATGTTGATTTTTCCACATATCCCCAGCAGGAGCAAACGAACTCGTGTGATTCAGGCGAGATTTATTAACGATCGAGAAGAAACTGCATAACTTTCACTCATCGCTATAGTTATCAACAAAAGAATGAGAGACAGAGCACATTTATTCACGTTTTCTGTGAATAACCATGTGAAGAAGCCGAGGAAGTAGACTAAAAATTCTATATTTAATCTTATCATTGGTTAGATACCATGACTAAAAATAAAAATAACCAATAAAAAACAATTAGATATAATTTAAAACAAAAACAACATCTACCAAGTTGTTAAAAAGATCAAAAGTATAACTGTATCGTTCAAAGATCCATCAAATGTATGGTTATCCACACTTGAATGAATTTATCGACCTAACATTACTTTTCTATCCTTCATATAGCGTTTAAAAACCCTGTTTATCCATACATGAATGAGAAAAACCCTAACTATCGACAGGTGACTTATGATTAGCTGTGGATAACTTCTGATAATGATCTTTTCATTACTGGACCAGTGAAGAGTCTGTTACTCCCCAAGGCGAGTTTTTGTTACACTAGGGTTTTTACCTCAGTACCTTCGCTATGCTATCAGAACCTAAAAGTGAACAAGAGCTTCTTCATCGAGCCCAACACATTGCCGGACTTAGTTTTGCCGAATTAGCTGAACATGCACAGATTGCTGTTCCTGCCGATCTCAAAAAAGATAAGGGCTGGGTTGGTCAGCTATTAGAATGGCATTTAGGCGCAAGTGCCGGCAGTAAACCACAGCAAGACTTTGCCAATTTAGGTATCGAGCTAAAAAGCATTCCGATTGGTTATACTGGTAAGCCTCTTGAAACTACCTTTGTTTGCGTCGCACCGTTAACGGGTGTCCAAGGACTGACATGGGAAAATAGCCATGTCAGGCAAAAATTGTCGCGGGTGTTATGGATCCCTGTTCAGGGAGAGCGAGAAATCCCTTTAGCAGAACGTCGAGTCGGCTCGCCACTGATTTGGAGCCCTTCAGCCACAGAAGAAGCGCAATTAAAAGCCGATTGGGAAGAATTGATGGAGTTTATTGTACTCGGTAGGATTGCTGAGATTACCGCAAGACATGGTGAAGTATTGCAACTGAGACCAAAAGCCGCTAACAGCCGAGCGTTAACCGAAGCTTATGGCGCTAATGGTCGTCCGATCCGAACCTTGCCGCGAGGTTTTTATTTACGGACTCAGTTTACCGCGCAAATACTCCAGCAGCATTATCTGTACTAATCTCATGCTCAGCCATTAAGCAACGAATTTAAGATAAAACGAGCAGTGACTTTACCCTGTCGCTTAGATTATAGTGGAATAATTCGATTCAATGTCTCTCTCCCTAACTCCTTGGTGTTTAAAGACAACGGCGATTTTCGCTCGCTATCGTTTTATTGATCACCCATCAAAAGTAGGGAGCTTCACGGTAACAAGGAAGTACAATGCAATATACAAAATTACCGCATTCAACATTAGAAATCAGTAAGATTTGCTTAGGCACTATGACGTTTGGTGAACAAAATGATCAAGCGCAGGCCTTTCAGCAACTCGATTATGCTCTTGAACGTGGCGTCAACTTTATCGACACTGCAGAGATGTATCCTGTCCCACCCAGCGCCAAAACCCAAGGTTTAACCGAAGAGTACATTGGTCGTTGGTTAGAGAAATCAGCGAAACGTGAAAAATTTGTTCTGGCCACTAAAGTAGCCGGTCCACGAAGTGTCAGTTATATTCGCGATAAAATGGCTCTGGATCATCGCAATATCCATCAAGCGATCGATGATAGTTTACGCCGCCTAAAAACCGATTATGTCGATCTCTACCAATTGCACTGGCCACAACGTCAAACCAACACCTTTGGCCTACTCAACTACCCTTATCCGGAAACTCAAGAAGAGATCACCTTGATCGAAACCTTGGAAGCAATGAACGATTTAGTACGGATGGGAAAGGTTCGTTATATTGGCGTTTCAAATGAAACACCTTGGGGATTAATGACGTATCTTCGTCTAGCGGAGAAACACGATTTACCACGCATGGTCTCTATCCAAAACCCTTATAACTTACTGAATCGTAGTTTTGAAGTTGGGCTATCAGAGATAAGCCATTATGAAGGCGTTAAATTACTCGCTTACTCCCCATTAGCATTTGGCACATTGAGTGGTAAATATTTACATGGTGCACGTCCTAGCGGTGCACGCTGCTCTTTATACGAACGTTTTCAGCGTTATTTCACACCACAAGGGTTAGCGGCAACACAAGCGTATGTCGATTTAGCGCATGAATTTTCCTTGGATCCCGCACAAATGGCGTTGGCTTTTGTTAATCAGAGACCGTTTGTCGCCGCCAATATTATTGGTGCGACAACTATCGAACAGTTAAAAACCAATATTGATAGTCTAGATCTGGTATTGAGTGAAGAGCTGCTCGGCAGAATCAATCAGATTGCGATCCAATACTCGAATCCTTGCCCTTAAGCTTAGTGTGACGACGTTAGGCCCTTTTTAAGAGCCTAACGATTGAAAAAATACGACTAAAAAATCGAGTCAGAGAGTAAGCCATGCTTATTCAAAAGGCGATACATGGTCGCTCGGGATATGGCTAACTCTCTGGCTGCATGAGTGATTTGTCCGCGATGCGCTTCTAATGCCTGTACGAGTGCCTCTCGCTCTGAACGCTCTTTAATGCTTTTTAACGTTCTTTTACTTTCTCGTTTAGGTAGATCAAGCTGCGTTTCATCAAGCATGATCGAATCAGACATTAAGACCATTCGCTTAATTTGATTCATTAACTCACGAACATTGCCCGGCCAATCATATCGCTCCATCGTTTGTAGTGCCTGTTCAGAGAAACTCCGCGCTTGCGCGTTGTACTCTTTGGAGTACTCCTTTAAAAAATGCCCAGCAAACAGCGCAATATCGCTTGATCGTTCTCGCAAACTGGGGACATTAATCCGCAATACATTAATGTAATGATAGAGCTCTTCATTGAATTCACCATCAATCAACGCCTTTTCAATATCAGTCGTATGGGTAGCTAAGATCCTGACATCCACCGCCTTTGCACCAATCGACGCCGGTAAAGTCCCTTGTTGGAAAAAATGCAACAAGTTGAGCTGTTGTCGTTTCGGTAACGCCAAAATATCATTAAGTAATAATGTTCCCTGATGAGCTTTCGCTAACAAAGGGGGGATTGAATCGGGATGCCCGATACCGAATAACTCGGCTTCAAGTTGATGTTCTGGTATTGCTTGGCAATTAACACTGACAAAAGGTTTATGAGCACGAGATGATGTGTTGTGAATAGCTCTAGCGACCCTTTCTTTACCCACTCCACTTTCACCAGAGATAAGAATACTAACATCGGTTGGTGCAACGCGTTTAATTTGATCACGTAGTCGCTTAATTGGCAGTGATTCACCTAATAAATCCATTTGGTTATTAATACCGTAATTCGGCCACACTTTTTTTTCTAATTGCAGCATACCCAGTTGATGGCCAATAGTACTCAGTAATTGAGCATCAGGGATTGGTGCGGTAAAAAAGTCGATACAGAAATTGACGATAAACTGGCAAATCGTATCGGAGCTGAGCTGAGACTCGCGAACAAATGCCAACCAACGAACCTGCTTATGGCTACTGACCAAATTAGCAATACCATTTAAGCTAAATTCATCATTGCTGAGATCAACAATACCAATACATGGTCCAATTTCTGTAAATTGTTGATCTACTTTACGCAAATCTGCGCATTGCATACAACGCCATCCGGCCTTTTCTAAAACGGTTAACCACGGTTCATAGCTGCCTCCAACGACAATCAGCGAACCGGGAACGCAATTCATCCGAAATTGAGTGCCCATCAACAGGTTTCCTTATGAGTATTATTGTTATACAGCGCTGAATTGATTGATACCCATACAGCTTTGGAGATACAGATGGCAAGGTGGACTTGCTCCATCTCTCAATGTCGCTCACGATGACAAAAATGCCCCCGCTTAGCCAATCGAGTTAACGCAGTGATTGGCCAAAAGTAACGATCATTGTCGCTACCTTAGCGGTACTCTAAAATAGAATCTATCTCACGAGTAAGACTATAGGCAATATCATCCATAAACGAAGGGATAATACTGTTTTTTTTGATCGCACATCCTTTATTGTCCTAATTAATGATAGGCTAAGATCGCTATCAAGGCATCTCACCAAGTATCAAGCAAAAAAAACCGCCTCGTGGGCGGTTTCTAAGTTATCACTAACCATTATTGCTGCGGACGCATCGCTGGGAACAAAATAACGTCACGAATCGTATGTGTATTAGTCAATAACATCACTAAACGGTCAATACCAATCCCTTGACCAGCCGTCGGTGGCAAACCATGCTCAAGGGCAGTAATGTAATCTGCGTCGTAGAACATCGCTTCGTCATCACCAGACTCTTTGGCTTCAACTTGCGATTTGAAACGTGCATCTTGGTCTTCGGCATCATTCAGTTCTGAGAAGCCATTCGCCACTTCACGACCGCCAATGAAGAATTCAAAGCGATCGGTGAAGAATGGATTATCATCACTACGGCGAGCTAACGGCGAGATATCCGCTGGATAGCCAGTAATGAATGTCGGCTGCATCAATTTCGGCTCTGCCGTTTCACCAAAGATTTCTTCAAGAAGCTGACCACAAGTCCAGAAAGGCTCGACATCAACATGCACCGATTTAGCAATCGACACCATAAGATCACGATTTTGTAGGTCATCTTCAGTTAATGCTTGAATTTGCTCGTGTTGAGGATTGTAGTGCTTGATGGCTTCAAACATGCTCATGCGAGCGTATTTACCACCAAACTCTACGGTTTCATCACCATAAGGCATCGACGTTGAGCCTAGCACTTCAAGTGCAACCGTACTTAGTAGCTCTTCCGTGAAATCCATCAAATCTTTGTAATCTGCATACGCCATATAGAATTCCATCATGGTGAATTCTGGGTTATGGCGAGGTGATAAGCCTTCATTACGGAAGTTACGGTTGATTTCAAAAACGCGATCAAAACCACCGACAACCAAACGTTTTAAGTAAAGCTCTGGAGCAATACGCAAATACATTGGCATATCAAGCGCGTTATGATGAGTGATGAATGGACGCGCACTCGCTCCACCAGGGATGACGTGCATCATCGGCGTTTCGACTTCCATAAATTGTTTTGAAGTCATGAAATTACGAATGGCTGACATCACTTTAGAGCGGATGACAAAAGCTTGACGAGAATCTTCATTGACAATCAAATCAACGTAACGTTGACGATAACGCATTTCTTGATCGGTTAAACCATGAAACTTTTCAGGTAATGGACGTAGCGCTTTAGTCAGCAGTTCATACTGCTCAATATTTACGTAAAGATCGCCTTTACCTGACTTATGCAAAGCACCTTTCACGCCAATAATGTCACCAATATCAAGCCCTTGATATTTTTCTTTTAGCTCAGCCTGTACCGTTTTGTCGGCATAAGCTTGAATTCGACCGGACGTCTCTTGAATCACCAAAAAAGGACCACGCTTAGCCATCACTCGACCCGCGATGGAAACAATATGATTGAGTGCTTCCAGTTCTTCTTTGCTCTTCTCACCGAACTCTGCTTGTAGATCACCCGCTAAGCTATCACGACGAAAGTCATTCGGGTGACCGTTCGCCTTACAACTTTTACGGATGTGCTCTAACTTACTACGACGCTCTGCAATTAGTTTGTTTTCTTCTTGCGCGATTTGCTCTTGATTCGTTTCGTTTTGAACAGCATCAGTCATTTTGCATGTACCTTGTTTTGTCGGTAAAAAGCTTACAGACCTGATTTCAGGCTAGCTTCAATAAATTTATCTAAATCACCATCGAGAACCGCTTGTGTATTACGGTTTTCAACTCCAGTACGCAAATCTTTGATCCGTGAATCATCTAATACGTAAGAGCGAATTTGGCTTCCCCAACCAATGTCCGATTTAGCATCTTCATTGGCTTGTTTTTCAGCATTTTGTTTTTGTAATTCCAACTCAAACAATTTGGCGCGTAGTTGCTTCATCGCTTGGTCTTTGTTTTTATGCTGAGAACGATCGTTTTGGCACTGCACCACGGTATTAGTCGGAACGTGGGTAATACGTACCGCCGATTCTGTGGTGTTAACGTGCTGACCACCAGCACCCGATGCACGATATACGTCGATACGTAAATCTGCTGGGTTAATATCTACGGCAATATTTTCGTCAATTTCTGGGTAAACAAATGCTGAAGCAAAAGAAGTATGACGACGGCCGCCGGAATCAAACGGGGATTTACGAACTAAACGATGCACTCCCGTTTCGGTTCTTAGCCAGCCATAAGCGTAGTCCCCGATAATACGCACAGTCGCGGATTTAAGTCCAGCAACATCACCCTCTGAAACCTCAATCACTTCGGTCTTAAAGCCTTTGTCATCCGCCCAACGCAAATACATCCGCAATAGCATCGACGTCCAGTCTTGAGCTTCTGTACCACCAGAACCAGCTTGTAAATCAATGTAGCAATGCGAAGCATCATGATCACCAGAGAACATGCGACGAAACTCTAGCTGTGCTAGTTTCTCTTCAAGTTCTTCGAGCTCAGGCAGGATTTCGTCAAACGTTTCTTGATCCTGAGCTTCAATCGCCAGTTCAAGTAAACCTTCAACATCATCGACCCCTTGTTCCAGCTGGTTAATGGTTTCCACTACCGCTTGTAACGAAGATCGCTCTTTGCCTAACGCTTGTGCACGCTCAGGTTCATTCCACACATCGGGTTGTTCTAGTTCAGCGTTGACTTCTTCTAGACGCTCTTGCTTAGCGTCATAGTCAAAGATACCCCCTGAGGATCGATGTGCGCTGCGACACGTCCTGAATACGGGTTTTAATCGGATTGATTTCAAACATAGTTATTTTGACTTTATGAATAGAATTTAACCGCAGAATTCTACTGAAAAATGTGACGAAGATACAGGAAAAATTGCTTAGAAAAAAAGCGGAGCCATACGGCTCCGCTTTAGGGGATATTGGATTTTAGCGACATGACGTGATTCACCATCACAACACCTAATCACAATAAATGGTTAACAGTATGCAGATTAACGTCACGCCATCAACACGCTGCTCTATTGCAACCTAAAACGTCACTAAGCAACATCATTAGAGGATTGTTCTACCACTGAACGAGCCATAAAGAACATGCATATTAGCGCCGCTAACGACGGTAAAACCCAACCCATACCGACATCAAACAGTGGCAACATGTCGAACATTGACATATCTAGCCCAACGACTTGAGCGGCATCAATTAAAGCAAACAAGAACGCAACTAAAGTCACAACCCGAAAAGCCACTTTAGGATTCGGCATTTTGTGGCGCACAAAGGCGAGAACCACTAGCGCTATCGCGACAGGATAAAGCGCAACCAAAACTGGAATCGACAAAGCAATCAGCTGAGATAAACCAACATTAGCAACCACTGCACAAGCAACGCCATTAATCACTACCCAAGCGCGGTATGGAAGAGGCGTCAAGGAGCAGAAGTAATCTGAACACGCAGAAATAAGACCAATCGCCGTCGTCAAACAGGCTAAAAGGACGATGGTCGATAAAACTAACTGCCCATAAGGACCAAATAAAGCTTGTACATATTGGCTTAAAATAAAGCCACCATTATCTGCGCCAGCGGCGATAGCTGAACTGGTTGCACCAAGATAAAACAGAGAGATGTACACCGAAGCAAGACCGAAGGCAGCAATAAAGGCTGAACTGATAAGATATTTCGTCGTCGCACGCTGCTCGGTAATGCCCTTACTACGCAAGGCATCAACAATCAACATCCCAAACATCAAGGCTGCTAAGGTATCCATGGTGTTGTAACCTTCCAAGAAACCTTTAGTGAAAGGTTGAGTGGCATAAGGCCCAGTGGCCGGCATCCAATCGCCTTGAGGGTCTAAGAACACACCAATCGCCAACACGACTAGACCGATAAAGAGCGCGGGAGTTAATACTTTACCGATGAGGTCAATTAAACGTCCTTGCGACCAAGAGAAAAATATTGCTACCAAAAAGAAAAGGATCGAGAAAATAGTTAGGTGAGCTTGCGAGCTATCAGCAAAGAGTGGACTAACCGCCATTTCATAAGCAACCAGTCCGGTTCGTGGCGCAGCAAAAGCCGGACCGATAATAATGAAGATCAATACGGCAATCAGTGTCGCGACTTTGATTGGCAGATCTTTCGTAAGGTGATTCCAGCTACCTCCAGCAATCGCCACCGCAATGATCGTCACTAAAGGCAGTCCCACCGCCGTCAATAAAAAGCCCCCCATGGCAGACATCAAGTTTATCCCAGCTTGTTGACCCGCTAATGGCGGAAAGATAATGTTGCCTGCGCCTAAAAAGAAGGCAAATAGCATAAAGCCTAATGCGGCAATATCTGTTAATTTTAACGTCTGTTTCACAGATAACCCTTATATTT
This sequence comes from Vibrio sp. 11986-1-5, assembly GCF_963878025.1. Lineage (NCBI taxonomy): Bacteria > Pseudomonadati > Pseudomonadota > Gammaproteobacteria > Vibrionales > Vibrionaceae > Vibrio > Vibrio sp. 11986-1-5. The sequence continues at coordinate 185,470 of NZ_CAWNVW010000052.1, read as the reverse complement.
ACTTATTTAATGAATGTTGTGTGTGCATCTCTAGACAGTACAAGCCATCTAGTTTTTAGTGAAGGCGAATAATGAACAACCTATCAGCATTTCGCAATAGCTAAGGGAAAAACACTACATTAATTTATTCTGAAGGTTCAATAGCAGTTAAATACACTAATTTATAAAACATTAATGGAATGATATTTCAGTTACCAACCCATGACTGCGGTTGTTTGTTCAGCACAAAACACCAAACAAAAAACCAACAGCAGATTAACTTTTAAAAAACAACCCCATAGCGATATTTAATGAAGACAGCTCGACCGATAACAAAAGGCTTTCGTTTTAAGCAATTTACCATTGAACCTGGGCACAGTGGCATGCCCGTCAGCACCGATGGTGTACTATTAGGAGCCTGGGCTTTCACCCGCCCCCCCGAACGTATACTCGACATTGGTTGTGGTACAGGCTTACTGAGCTTAATGTGTGCTCAACGTTTTTCCGATAGTCACATTTACGCTATCGATATTGATCAGCAAGCATTTTTGGCCACAGCAAATAATGTGCGTCGCTCAGCATGGTCGGCACGTATAGAAGTGGTGCATGATGATATTACCGCCTTACGTTTTATTCAGCCGTTTGATGCCATCATCTGTAATCCCCCCTATTTTAATAGCGGGCAGCCAGCACAACAAAAAACGCGAGCGATCGCGCGTCATACAGATACGCTTTCTCATCAACAATTGCTGCTCTGTTTGACAGAATATTTAACTCACCAAGGTACTGCTAGCCTAATTTTACCCGAACAAGAAGGACAAGCATTGATTGAACAAGCACGACAACAAGGTTGGTATTTAACCCGACTCTGTCAAGTCAGATCTACGGCAGAAAAACCGGTGCAACGACTATTATTTGAACTGAGCCGTACCGATCAACAATTACAATCAAGCGAGCTGATCATTCGTGAGTCCGGCAACTATAGCGACGCATTTATCCAGCTTACCCGTGCTTTTTATCTTAAGATGGTGTAATTAAAGATGTGATCTAGACGTGGATCCAACTATAATGTGCGCCCTCTATTTTAGACTATTCAGCCCGAGCCTTGCGGAGTAAATAAACTGTGACTAAAACCTTTGCTGACCTAGAACTGGATGACAATCTCCTTGATGCAATTAAAGAATTAGGCTTCGAACGCCCAACTCAAGTGCAAGAGGAGGCGATTCCCCACGCCCTGGACGGTAGAGATATTCTTGCCTCTGCTCCGACAGGCACTGGAAAAACGGCAGCGTTTGTGATTCCAGCTCTGCAATATTTACAAGATTTTCCACGCAAAAAACCGGGACCTGCGCGAATGCTGATCCTGACGCCAACGCGTGAATTGGCAATGCAGATCACTGAGCAAGCTCGTCAACTCGCCAAACATACTCGGCTGAATATATTCACCATCACTGGTGGTGTGCAATATCAAGAACACGCCGATATTCTTGCTACCACGCAAGATATTGTGGTCGCGACACCTGGGCGCCTACTTGAATACATCAACGCCGAGCGTTTTGATTGCCGGGCGATTGAATGGTTGATCCTTGATGAAGCCGACCGCATGTTGGATATGGGATTTGGTCCTGTCGTCGATCGTTTAGCCGCCGAATGCCGCTGGCGTAAACAAACCTTGCTCTTTTCCGCGACCTTAGAAGGCCGTGGCGTCGAAGGCTTTACCGCGGATCTTCTCAATAACCCAGCAGAAATTACCGCAGAACCACCTCGTCGGGAACGGAAAAAAATCGCGCAGTGGTATCATCGTGCTGACAGCATGCAACATAAACTCGACCTGCTAAAAGTGATTCTTACTCAGCAAGCCGAGCGTTCAATCGTGTTTCTCAAAACCCGTGAACGCTTAGCCGAATTACGAGGAGAACTAGAACGAGCCCAAATCCCTTGTGCTTGGATCCAAGGTGAAATGCCGCAAGATCGACGTAACAACGCTATTAGCCGTTTTCGTGAAGGGGATGTCAATATCCTACTGGCGACCGATGTCGCTGCACGAGGTATTGATATTCCTGATGTCAGTCACGTGATTAACTTTGATATGCCACGTAGCGCGGATGTTTACCTCCATCGTATTGGTCGAACCGCTCGAGCCGGTAAAAAAGGCAATGCGATTTCTTTAGTCGAAGCGCATGATCAAATGATGATGGATCGCGTCGCTCGCTATGTGAAAGAAGAGATTAAAGAACGCTTTATTGATGGATTACGCCCTACGCATAAAAAGCCGGTGTTTAAGAAAAAGAAAAAAGACGACAGTAAAAAGAAAGTTGTCGCCAAAAGCGTGAAGAAAAAGACCAAGAAAAAGAAATAAACCCAATAAAAAAGCCGATGAACAATCCATCGGCTTTTTTATTACTCATGAGTTAACGACGCATTAATGCTCACGTGTCGCTCGGAAAATAATCTCCGGAGCACGTTCTTGCGCTAAGTTAAGGTTAACCATGGTTGGAGCGATATACGCTAAGTTATCACCACCATCCAGAGCCAAATTACTTTGGTTTTTACGCTTAAACTCTTCGAACTTCTTCGCATCAGCGCACTCGACCCAACGCGCGGTTGCCACATTGACGCCTTCGTAAATGGCTTCCACATTGTATTCCGATTTCAAACGTGCCACGACCACGTCAAACTGCAGCACACCTACCGCTCCAACAATCAAATCGTTATTTTGTAGTGGACGGAAAACTTGCACGGCTCCCTCTTCAGAGAGTTGTACTAGCCCTTTCAGTAGCTGTTTCTGTTTGAGAGGATCACGCAGACGAATACGGCGAAACAGCTCTGGGGCAAAGTTAGGGATCCCAGAGAATTTCAGTGATTCACCTTGGGTAAAAGTATCACCAATTTGAATCGTGCCGTGGTTATGTAACCCTATGATATCTCCAGCGAAAGCTTCTTCGGCACGTGAGCGATCGCCCGCCATGAACGTCACCGCATCGGAAATACTGACTTGCTTACCAAGACGAACATGATTCATTTTCATGCCCTGCTTATACGTTCCCGAAACAATACGCATAAAAGCAATACGATCTCGGTGTTTAGGATCCATATTGGCTTGAATTTTAAACACAAAACCAGAGAATTTTTCTTCCGTCGCTTCAACCACACGTTCATTCGCTTGACGAGCTAAAGGCGCTGGAGCCCATTCGGTAAGTCCATCAAGCATATGGTCAACACCAAAGTTACCGAGTGCCGTACCAAAAAATACTGGCGTCAAAGCACCTTGCATAAATAGCTCAAGATCAAACTCGTGAGAGGCACCCAACACCAACTCTAGCTCTTCCCGTAATTGATTAGCTAAATCAGCCCCGATTTGAGCATCAAGATCTGGGTTTGTTAACCCTTTAATCACTCGTTGCTCTTGAATGGTATGTCCCTGTCCAGAAGAGTATAAAATGGTTTCATCACGATGAATGTGGTACACCCCTTTAAACGCTTTACCACAACCAATCGGCCATGTGATCGGTGCACAAGCAATGTTTAGTTCATCTTCCACTTCATCGAGCAGCTCCATCGGGTCTCTAATTTCGCGGTCCAATTTATTCATAAAGGTAATAATTGGTGTATCGCGCAGACGAGTGACTTCCATCAACTTACGCGTTCGGTCCTCAACCCCTTTTGCCGCATCGATAACCATCAGACATGAGTCGACAGCTGTTAGCGTCCGATAGGTATCTTCCGAGAAATCTTCGTGTCCCGGAGTATCCAACAGATTGACCAACGCATTTTGATAAGGAAACTGCATCACCGATGTGGTTACAGAGATACCACGCTCTTTCTCCATCTCCATCCAGTCAGATTTAGCATGCTGTGCTGAACCACGGCCTTTTACCGTGCCAGCGGTTTGAATCGCGCGTCCAAATAATAAGACTTTTTCGGTAATGGTGGTTTTACCCGCATCGGGGTGCGAAATAATAGCAAAAGTTCGGCGCTTTGAGACTTCGCCGATAAAAGGAGTCGTTGACATGCAAGGTATCTTCTTTTTCGGCCGACAGCTAACTCAATGCGAGGGTGTCGACCTTATGGTTCAAATTGTCGGATATTCTCGCTGATCTTAAGGTTTGGAGCAACTAAAGGCGTATCGCATTATTTAATCAGAAAAGTTAATTTATCTATCATTATGAACTATAAATACTAAATACTTAAAAATAGATTCAATCCTGATGACATTAAAGCCTATCAACTCCCTTGCGTTTCGACAAGCGAACACCGTATTTTGGGTCTCCGTGTTGGTTGGCCTCTGCTTTAGCTTGTATCATACTTTGGTTGATTTGCATCATGAGCAAAAACGAGTTGAAGAGTATTATCAATTCAAATTAGTGCAAAATTATACTAATGCCAGCCAAGCGGCTTACCACCTTAATCATTTATTAGCAGAACAAGTGGTCTCTTCTTTAATGGCAGAGCCAGCGATCATTAACGCGGCAGTGATTGATGATTTTGGTGATGTCTTAGCTAAGCAGCAGCGACCTATCAGTCATCCCTCGTTAATGATAAGCAGTTTGGTGAGTTACCTTACACCTGAAAGTCCGGTTTTTGTCAGCGAATTACATCAACCCGATTCGCAAATTGTGGTCGGAAAACTGAGCTTTATGATTGATGGCAATAGCATTGCTCATGCGTTTATCGTCAAAACCACTCGGGTGATCCTGTTTGATTTACTGCGTAATACGCTATTAACCATTATATTATTGGCCTTTTTCTATCGTAAACTTTCCCGCCCAATCACCACGTTAATTGACTGGGTACGTTCATTACCTACCGCTCAACACCCCATCCCGACCAATTTACTACGCCCCAAAGACGAATTAAGTGAGCTTGCCTCTAGCTTTCAGTCTTTATGGCAAGACAAAGAAAAAGCGCAAGCCAAACTGAACCACTTGGCCTACTACGATGGTTTAACCGGATTAGCTAATCGGGGATTATTGCTGCAAACACTGACTCAAGCGATTGCTTATGTGCATCAACGCCAACACACAGGTGCACTTTTTTACTTAGATTTAGACCGTTTTAAAACCATTAATGATTCTTTAGGGCACACCATTGGCGATACCTTAATTCAATCCATCGCGCACCGTTTACAGGCTTGGGCCAATCAGAGTTATACTGCTGCCAGAGTGGGCGGAGATGAATTCGCAATTATTATTCCCAGTTTACCTTATCAACAAATTTCGAGTATCGCTCAGCAGTTATTGGCTTTATTGGCTAACCCTCATTCGATTGATGGCCATCAGCTGTATTGTACCGCCAGTATTGGTATTGCCACTTTCCCCTCTGAAGGGATCACCAGTTTGGATGTTTTTCGACAAGCAGATACTGCCCTTTACCGCGCAAAAACCTGTGGACGAAATAAATATTTATTTTATGAACCGGAAATGCAGGCGCAAGTAGAGACGTTTCTTGATATAGAGAAGGGGCTGCACGAAGCTTTGCAATACCATCAATTGGAGCTTTATTACCAACCACAAGTGAATGAGCAGCATCAATTGATTGGTGTTGAAGCGTTAATCCGTTGGCATCATCCAGAAAAAGGGCTACTTCCGCCCGGTATTTTTATGCCAGTCGCTGAAGAGACCGGACAGATTTTACCGATTGGCCGCTGGATCATCGAACAAGCTTGTTATCAACTCTCTCAATGGCAAAAACGTGGCGTGCTTCCTGAACATTTTCGCCGTTTAGCGATCAATATTAGTCCGCTGCAGTTTTCACAGGCCTCTTTTGTTGAACACATCGTTGCCACCCTTCAACAAAGTGGGATCAGTGGTCACTATATTGAATTAGAAATCACTGAAGGCTTACTGTTAGAGAATATCGATGAAGCCATTCAAAAAATTGCTCAGCTAAAAAGCCAGTCGCTGCATTTGGCGATTGATGATTTTGGTACAGGGTATTCATCGCTACGCTACTTAAAAGATCTCGCGGTTGACGTATTAAAAATTGATCGTTCTTTTGTCACCCAATTGCATTTAGATCCTAGCGCGCAGGCGATTGTCGATACTATTTTATTGATTGCCAAACGTCTTGATTTACAAGTGATTGCCGAGGGCGTTGAAGACAAATTCGAGCTAGAGGCACTGAAAACTATGGGGTGCACACAGTTCCAAGGGTACTTATTTGATAAACCCTTAACCAGCCAAGAACTTGAACAGCGATTTATTCACCATTGTTATTCAAAAACGCCTTAGCTACAGATAAAAGAGAACCAGCGATACCAATAACGCCGCAGTGTCAGTTAGAGAGGATCACAAGAAAAAATAACTCATGATGATCGCATCTTCTTTACCCTGTTCGGTCGGATAATAATTAAAACGTCGATCAATCTCATTAAAACCTGCATCTTGATACAGCCGAAAAGCGCGTTGGTTACTCGCTCTCACTTCTAACCAAGCACTTTGTGCTTGCAAGCGCTCACCTTGCTGAATAAAGTCTTCAATTAATTGCTTACCGTAACCTTTACCCTGCTCACTTGGCGCAATCGCTAGATTAAGTAGGGTGATTTCACCGACAACATGCTGCGCATAATAGTAACCCAATAGCTGATCGTTAAATAACATTGCTCGATGACACGCGCCACGGCTGGCTAAATCATCAATCATATTCTTTGACCAAGGATGAGAATGAGCCTGTTGTTCTATCGACCAAACTTGGCGCAAATGTTCAACAGAGAGAGGAACAAAGTAAATACTCATTGTTTATTGCGCTCCGTAAGAACAGATTTGTTGCCATAGTTCTCGGCGATGGTGCGTATTACCTTCAACTTCACTTAATGCTGGCGTGTGTAATGCTTTTGCCGTTGTGACGGCACTTACTTGGCAATCGACATACCATATCCATTGCAGATCATTGAGTTCCAATTGACACAGCTGGTGAGGATAGACATGTCTGGCTTGTGATAAGTTGAGCTGAAAGCTGTTTAATACTCGTTCTAACCAAACCAATTGTGCACCAGAAGGCAAGAGCGAACTAACCAGCAATAATCGGCACTGTTTATCGAGAGACTCTATCGGAGGTGAGTAGCCAGCCAATCGTTGTGGATGAATAAGCTGCCACTCTTGAATACCCATCGCCTGTAAATAGTGTTGCTGCTCAAACATGATGTTCTACTTCACGAAATTTATCTGCACATGCTAACAAATATCGACCATCAAGCCTATAGCGGAAGTATTGAGAGCTATCCTGTTACGTATCTAAATGCTTAAAGGCATCAGTAAACTCAGGGCAATACTCAATCAGCCCTTGGCGTTCAATAAACGCCTCCTCCCATAAAGCCACCACTTGAAAAGCAGAAGCGAGTTCAGGCCATGGGCAGGAGAAACCATACCGTTGCGCATCGTTAAAGCCAAAGCGTTGATAATAATTAGGATCGCCCAATACGACACAAGCAGGATAGCCCAGCTCACCGAGCGAACTTAATCCCTCATTCACCAGCATTGCACCGATACCTTGCTTGCGATGCTCTTTCGCCACCGCTAAGGGGGCTAAGCCTTGCCAATTAAGATCCTCACCATTAAGAGTGACAGGGCTAAACAGAGCGTAGCCGATAATTTCGCCTTGCTCATCACATGCCACTAACGATAGTGTTCGACGCCCATTCTCACGTAGCGCTGTGACCAAATTGGCTTCGCTATCGGTAGCAAATACCGCGCTTAATAATCGCTCAACAGCAAGAATATCCGCAGGAACTTCAGTTCGAATAAGCATTCATTACCTCATTTTGTGTGTTTGGCATCTGCATGCCTTTATGCACAAAATCAGCCAACTGGTGAAGCAAAATTTGCAATCCCTGAGGTAATTGTTCAAGATCCACACTATCCATCAAGTTTTTAACGGCTAATCCTAGTTCGGTATCCCCTTCAATCGACAAACGCCTTTGAAAGAACAAAGTATCTGGATCTTCTTTGCGACCTGCAATCAAAATAAAATCATTCAAACATCCACTAAAACTGACATCTTCTTGGCAAGGGCAATCGGCGACGATTAACTGCGGATGTTGATAGCTAATAAACCAACGTAATGCGATATCATGTATTTCGATTTTAAGCCATTTTCCCTCCAGAAACTCAAAATCGCCATCAGCGAGCGCTTCTTGAAAAACCAACTTCAGCCCCTCTAACAAGGCTATTTTTTGTACTCGATGAGGCAATAAATGGACTGGAGATCGCAAAATTGATGGGGCATTTTGTACGAGTTGACGACGAATCTTGTTTATCACGCGTATTATCCGTTACCTTAAGAGACTGAGCACTATCATAATGGATGTTAAGCTCACAATACCTGTTATGCATCAAAAAATGGTTATCGATTAAGATGGCAATGACGCTTTTCAGCCAATGGAATCAAGGTTATAGTTGATGGGTCTTTGATGAGTAATTCTTACCGTGAATAGTACATACTGTATAACATTGGTCATATTTTGATGACCGTTCAAGATTTATCTTATTGGTTTGGCCATATTACCGCTTCTAATCCAGCGTTTGTGGCTATTTTAGATCGCCAGCATCACTATGTTTTGATCAATGAACGTTATGCCGAACTGAGTGGTTTAACCTGCTTTGAGCTAATCGGCATGAATGATAATGATACGTTCGGAGACGCTTTCTATCAGCAAATCAAACCTTATTATATCAATGCCTTTGCAGGACAAGCACAAGAGCTGACGCTAACACTCAATTCCCCGTCTGATATTGCCAGTCAATGGCACATCAGCATAACGCCTCTCATTCATCGGGCTGATCATCCTGATTATATTATTGTTCATGCCTTAGAAACCTCTGAGCAACAAAGGCTCCTGCGGTCACTGCAAGAATCCGAACTTAAGTTCAACGCACTCAGCACGCTACTCAATGAAGGGGTTTTATTAGTTGAGGAGGATTGCATACTGGCGGCTAATCCTTCTGCAGCTCGCTTATTTGGGTTCGATGAAAGCCATGATTTATTAGGCGAGTCGCTTTCCGCATTATTTAGCGATGACACCAACCAAAGCAGTTTTAATCCTACTTTGGTGCAACAGTTGCTGATTAACCCTATTCATTGTTTGACGCATGCTGATTACGGTCCGCCGAAAAGGGTTCAGTTAAGTGCAGTGAGAACCCCACTCTTCGGTAGCCATGCTCAGCTTGTCGTTATGGAAAATAGGGAAGATAAATCGCCGATATTACCTCTGTCATCCACTTGTCAAAGCGATGAGGGGTATATAGATACCTTAAGTGGCGTCTATACACGTTCCAGCTTTATCAAACGTCTTGATTATCTGATTGAACAACATACACCGTTGATCATGCTCTATCTAGACATTGATAACTTTAAAAATATTAATGATTCGTTAGGGCATCATATCGGCGACAACGTAATAAAAGAGGTCGCAATCCGTCTAAAGCGTTTGCTGCCCTCGCAAGCGATACTCGGTCATTTGGGCGGAGATGAGTTTGCGCTCATCTTACCTTATCCTGAACATCGCCACAGCGGTGAAGATCTTGCAGAACGGATCATCAACTTAATTAATCAACCGTTTGATTTACATCACTTTAGTAAACGCTTAGCGTGTTCTATTGGTAGCGTGGTTTACCCTGGCGATGGCCATAATGCCCGAGTATTACTGCAAAATGCTGATACCGCGATGTATGAAGCTAAAGAACGTGGCCGTAATCGTTTAGTACAATTTAATAATCAAATGAACAAAGAAGCGCGCATGCGCCTATGGCTAGAAATTGAGCTGCAAAAAGCCTTGCAACAAAATGGTTTGGAAGTCTGGTATCAACCCAAAGTCAACGCGCGTGATTTTAGTATTAATGGTGCCGAGGCGTTAGTGCGTTGGAAGCATCCAATTGAAGGGTACATCAGTCCTGGTGCTTTTATTCCTGTTGCAGAAAAAGCGGGGTTAATCGAGCATCTGGGCAGAGTGGTGATTCGCGAAGTGTTTACGACCGTTAAGCGTTGGGAACAACAAAATCTACTTCCCGGCAATGTTGCAATCAATATCTCGCCGGAACAGTTTGCCAACCCACAATTAATCGATTACCTAACTAAGCTGCTTCGCCAAACCCAATTAAATCCTCGCTATATTACCTTTGAATTGACCGAAAGTGCGATCATGAGTGGGAGTGAACATACTCTACAAATGCTCAGTGCGATCAAAAAATTAGGCTTTAGCTTATCGATTGACGATTTTGGAACCGGTTACTCATCACTGGCGTACTTAGCTCGTTTTCCAATCGATGAATTAAAAATTGATCGATCATTTATCAGCGATATGGATACATTGCCCAAACAGATCACGGTGATCGAAAGCATTATTAAACTGGGTCAATCGCTCAACCTAACGGTGGTAGCAGAAGGCGTTGAAACTCAGCAGCAAGCGATACTGTTATCTAACCTCCATTGCCATACCATCCAAGGCTTTCATTTTTATCGTCCCCAACCTAAAGAAGAGGTCGAAGTTCTCTTTTCTCAACATCGCCGTAGTTACTAAAGCACTGCGTATTGTTATTCACTCTATCGATCCCTCCTATTGCTAGATCGGTGCTTTTCTTTACTACGAGTCTTCTAAAATAGCCATTGATTGCCTGAAACCTGCCTTATATCAATTCCCTAGCACAGAATAATTTTTACACTAACGCAAATTTCTTAAAGACAGTAATGAGCAATGGAACTACTCTGCCCAGCGGGTAACTTACCAGCCCTTAAAACCGCCGTTGATTGTGGCGCCGATGCGGTCTATCTCGGCTTCAAAGATGAGACCAATGCCCGCCACTTCGCAGGACTCAATTTTAGTGGTAACAAACTCGATAAAGCGATTCAATATGCCCATGATCGGCGTAAAAAAGTTCATGTCGCTTTAAACACTTTTGCCCATCCTGAAGGATTTCAGCGCTGGACACAAGCCGTTGATAAAGCGGTAAATGCAGGTGTTGATGCTTTGATCATCGCTGATATAGCTTTATTAGATTACGCAACGCAACATTATCCAGAGATGGAATTACACCTTTCCGTACAAGCTTCGGCGACGAATGCGAAAGCGATCGAATACTATCAGCAGCAATTCAATATTAAGCGTGTTGTGCTACCTCGAGTGCTCTCCATTCATCAAGTAAAACAACTGTCTCGGACAATCCCTGCTGGCGTAGAGCTAGAAGTCTTCGCTTTTGGTAGCCTATGTATTATGTCCGAAGGCCGCTGTTATCTATCTTCTTACCTAACGGGAGAATCCCCTAATACGGTTGGCGCTTGCTCACCAGCCAAATATGTTCGCTGGCAAGAAACAGATAGTGGACTTGAGTCTCGCTTAAATAACGTTCTGATCGACCGCTATAAACACGGTGAAAATGCAGGCTATCCGACCTTATGCAAAGGACGCTTTATCAGTGATATCGCGGGTCAATCCAAGCATTATCACGCGCTTGAAGAACCGACAAGTTTAAACACACTGTCGATGTTGCCAGAATTGTTTGCCGCTAATGTCGCCTCAGTCAAGATTGAAGGACGACAACGCAGCCCTGCCTACGTTGAACAAGTCACCCGAACTTGGCGTGCAGCGATTGATAGCTATCTTGCTGCCCCAGAGCGTTATCAAGTTCGAACCGAGTGGGATAACTGTCTAGCTAATGTATCAGAAGGGAGACAAACCACGCTCGGTGCCTATCATCGACAGTGGCAATAATAGGATAATCATCATGAAATACGCTTTAGGTCCATTACTGTATTTTTGGCCCAAAACCGACGTCGAATCGTTTTATCAACAAGCTTGCTCTAGCTCAGCAGAAATCATTTATTTGGGGGAAACAGTATGTTCAAAACGTCGAGAAATAAAGGCTGCTGATTGGCTCGATATGGCGAAACAGCTTGCTGGAGAGGGAAAAGAGGTCGTTCTCTCAACCATGGCACTCTTGGAAGCGCCCAGTGAAATCAATCTGATGAAGAAGTATATTGATAACGGTGAATTTACTATTGAAGCAAATGACGTAGCCGCTATCCAACTCGCTTCTCAACAAGGCGTTCCCTTTGTCGTTGGTCCTGCCATCAACTGCTATAACGCTTATGTTCTCAAACGATTTCTACAACAAGGTATGATTCGCTGGTGTATGCCGGTTGAGTTGTCACGTGAGTGGTTAATCAATGTCTTAAATCAATGTGATGATTTAAATATTCGTAGCAAGTTTACCACAGAGGTATTTGCCCATGGATATTTACCACTAGCCTATTCTGCCCGCTGTTTCACTGCGCGCGCAGAAAACCTCGCTAAAGACGAATGTCAAACCTGTTGTATTCGCTATCCAACCGGTATTCAGGTCACTAGCCAGGAGGGACAAGCCGTCTTTAACCTCAATGGCATTCAAACTCAATCTGGTTATTGCTATAACTTAATCAATGAGCAAGCAGGCATGCAAGGATTCGTCGATGTCGTTCGTCTTAGTCCATTAGGGCAGGAGACTTTTTCACTTATCGATGCGTTTAGAGCCAATCAAAACGCCGAGCATCCTCAACAGTTAGACAACCATCAATGCAATGGTTATTGGCATCAATTACCAGGATTAGACGTTCATTATCAATAGTTCTCTGACGCCCAACTGATAAAAATTGGCTTGGGCGTCCGTAAATCACGTTATTGTTCGACTCGCGCTTTGGCTAAATGAGCTTCTCGCAAATCATGATACATACGGCCTAATTCAATAAAGGCATAACGATGCTCAACATACTCATAGACATTAAAAGCAATCGCTAATTTATACAGCGAAATGGCTTGAGCGAAGTTATCTTCCATTTGATAACGTTTGCCAAGATAGAAGTAAGCTTCTGTGAGCTGCTGCGCCAATAAAGTATTATCACGAGTAGTGGTTAATAGTGCTTTAAATACTTGATCTTGAGGGATTTCATCCAACATAACACCAACCAATACCCATCCCCACTGCTCATCATGCTCTTGATAGCGGTTCAATAAATCATGCTTCGCTTGCTGTGGATTGACATCCGATTGAATAATGTAGAGCCATAAAGCGCGAAAAGGATCACTCGGATCTTGCTGGTAATGAGCTTGAATATCTTGTAACGCCAGCTCTGGTCGATCACCATAATACAGGGCGATAGCTCGATTTCTCAGGGCGTATTCATTACTCGGATCGAGCTCTAAAGTAGAGTCAAATGCTTCATAAGCAGCATCAAATTCACCGGCTTCGGTATAATAGACCCCAAGCAAATTAAAAATATCGGGTTGAGCTGGGTTTAAGGCTAATGACTGAGTAAAGTCTAATCGTGCTAAATCTCGCAATCCGAGATTATCGTAGCCATTACCACGTTCAAAAAACATTTTTGCCCGCAGTTCATCGTTCAAGTCAGTACGCTGTAATAATTGGCTTAAACGAGCAATCTGCACTTCCTGCTGAATCGTGGATTGTAAGGGAATCGCCATCGGTGGATAGACCCAGTGCGTTGCTTGAGAACCACCTTTTGAGGCGCATCCAGCCAATAACAAAACCATGACACTTACTAGAGCGCTTTGAAACCATTTCACAAATCAGTACTCCTGTGGTTCCCCTAATCAATAAAAAAGGGAGCGAATAGGCTCCCTTTATAACATGCTTTATAACGAAAAAGCGAAAACTGTTATTTCACTTGTTTCGCTGAGCAATTATTCTGCTGCAGGTGCAGCATTTTCTGCGCTGGCTTCTTCTGCTGGCTTCTCTACCGCTTCTTTCATGCTCAGACGAACACGACCCTGGCGGTCAATTTCCAACACTTTGACTTGTACTTCTTGGCCTTCAGCAAGGACATCTGATACTTTTTCAATACGCTTATCCGCGATTTGTGAAATATGTACTAGGCCATCTTTACCAGGTAGAATCGTCACAAAAGCACCAAAGTCAGCAAGACGAGCGACTTTACCCGTATAAATCTTACCGACTTCTACTTCAGCGGTAATTTGCATAATACGACGAATCGCTTCTTGTGCTTGCTCACCATCCGTTGCGGCAATTTTGATCGTACCGTCATCTTCGATTTCAATCGTTGTGCCCGTTTCTTCGGTCAACATACGAATCACCGCACCGCCTTTACCAATCACGTCTTTGATCTTTTCAGAGCTGATCTTCATGGTATGAATACGAGGCGCAAATTCTGAAATATCATCGCGAGCACCAGCAATCGCTTGATCCATAACCGAAAGAATGTGCAAACGAGCACCTTTCGCTTGGTTCAATGCAATCTGCATGATCTCTTTGGTGATACCTTCGATCTTAATATCCATTTGTAGTGCAGTCACACCGTTTGAAGTACCTGCTACTTTAAAGTCCATATCACCAAGATGGTCTTCATCACCCAAAATGTCAGACAGGACAACGAAGTTCTCGTCTTCTTTGACAAGTCCCATCGCGATACCAGCAACAGAAGCTTTAATCGGTACGCCAGCATCCATAAGAGCCAAAGATGAACCACATACTGAGGCCATTGATGATGAACCGTTTGATTCAGTGATCTCAGAAACAACACGTACTGTGTACGGGAATTCATCCGCAGAAGGCATTACTGCTGCAATACCGCGCTTAGCCAAACGACCATGACCTATTTCACGACGTTTCGGTGAACCAACAAAACCTGTCTCACCAACACAGTAAGGAGGGAAGTTGTAATGCAACATAAAGTAATCTTTACGCTCACCCGTTAACTCATCAATGATTTGAGCATCACGTTGAGTACCTAGTGTCGCCGTAACTAACGCTTGCGTTTCACCACGAGTAAACAAAGAACTACCGTGAGTACGTGGTAATACACCAGTACGGACATCCAAAGCACGGATCATGTCTTTTTCACGACCATCAATGCGTTTTTCACCAGCTATGATGCGTCCACGAACGACTTGCTTTTCAAGTGCGCCTAGCAGCTTCTTGATTTTCATCACATCTTGCGAATCATCTTCAGCAAGAATGGCCGCAATCACATCAGCTTTGATCGTTGCAACTTTTTCGTAACGCGCCATTTTTTCGATGATTTGATACGCTTCCGTTAGACGAGCTTCAGCTAACTGAGCAATGGTCTCTTTTAATGCCGTATTTTCTTGTGGTGCAACCCATTCCCAAGCTGGAGTGGCAACTTCAGCCGCGAACTCGTTAATAGCATTGATCACCACTTGTTGTTGATCGTGACCATAAACCACTGCCGCCAACATCTCTTCTTCGCTAAGAATGTCTGCTTCGGACTCGACCATCAATACCGCACCTTCGGTTCCTGACACAACAAGGTCAAGACGAGATTGATCCAACTCTTTCGGGCTTGGGTTAAGAACTAATTGACCATTGATATGACCAACACGAGCTGCACCAATTGGACCATTAAATGGCATACCAGAAATAGCGAGGGCTGCAGAGGTACCAATCATAGTAATGATGTCTGGCTGCACGTTCGGATTGACCGAAACCACGGTAGCAATCACTTGCACTTCATTTGTGAATGCATCTGGGAATAGAGGGCGAATTGGGCGGTCAATAAGACGAGCGATTAATGTTTCACTTTCTGAAGGGCGACCTTCACGTTTAAAGAAACCACCTGGGATTTTACCCGCAGCGTAAGTACGCTCTTGGTAGTTAACGGTAAGTGGGAAGAAATCTTGTCCTTCTACGGCATCTTTTTTACCAACCACAGAAACAAAAACGGCGGTATCATCCATCGTTGCCATTACAGCGGCTGTCGCTTGGCGAGCCATTACGCCGGTTTCTAACGTCACGGTATGATTACCGTATTGGAAAGTTTTCACTACTGGTTTTTCGAACATTAAGTTTTTCCTTTTCTAGGTAAGACCTAGATAAATTGAACAAGACTCAAAGCACTACCAATCGCGACTAGTAAAAAAAGACTCATGGGTCCTAATCTTTTTTTAATAGCCGCGACCTGCTGGTCGACTGGGGTGACTGTAATGCGATGAGAAATAACCGTGCCAACCATCAAAGTTGGACGGGGTGTAGTATAAACTACTTAGCTAGGGATATGCCAAATTTAGATAACAAAAAAGGGGCTAATGCCCCTTTTTTAAACAAACTGTACTATGCAGCCACTGATTAGCGACGTAGGCCTAGACGTTTGATAAGGTCTTGGTAGCGTCCTAGATCTTTACCTTTTAGGTAATCTAGAAGTTTACGACGACTTGAAACCATACGTAGCAGACCACGACGGCTGTGGTGATCGCCTTTGTGCGTTTTGAAGTGACCTTGTAGGTGGTTGATAGAAGCAGTTAGCAATGCTACTTGTACTTCTGGTGAACCAGTATCGCCTTCGGCACGTGCGTATTCAGCAACGATTGCTGCTTTAGTTTCTGCATTCAGAGACATCATTCTCTCCTAAAGAGTTAAGTTTATTATTGTGCCAGCCAATCTCTGATTCAGCCGACACGCGAGCGCGAATTATAGGGAATAACGAGCTGACACACAAGCGCAAACTCACTCAACCTGAATCGATTATTGCGGATAAACCACTAAACGTTTCGGCGCCACTTTGCCATCTTGATCAATCTGCCCGACTCCAAGAAAACGCCGTTGTGCTCCTTCGGTCATTCTAACCAGACCTTCAGTGGGAGCGCCGAAAACTTGTACCGCTTGTCCATGTTGAATCATATTTGCCAACTCAGAGATAACATTAACCTCAGGCAAATCTTGCACGGCGGTATCCATAGGCAGCAGTAGTTCATCCAGCCGCTGATACTTGTCGCTCTCTTCGCCCTGCGCTTGTTCAACCAAGGCATTCAATTGCTCTAAAGTCACCATGTTTTGATAGGGGTAATTCGCCACCCCAATACGACGCAACATAGTAACATGGGCACCACAACCGAGCATTTCACCCAAATCATCGACAATCGTTCGAATGTAAGTTCCTTTCGAGCAGTGAACCTCCATCTCTACTTCATCGCCTTCAAAACGATGTAAGGTGATTTCATAGACATTGATTTTTCGAGCTTCACGGGCAACTTCAATCCCTTGGCGTGCATACTCATAAAGTGGTTTACCTTGATGTTTTAATGCCGAAAACATCGAAGGAACTTGCCAAGTTTGCCCCTGAAAAGAAGCAATATGAGTCAGTAATGTTTCACGCTGTACGTTGACCGGACGAGTTTCCACGACTTGACCATCTGAATCTGAGGTATCGGTGCGCTGACCTAATTTAGCAATCACGCGATAACGCTTATCTGAATCGAGTAAAAACTGAGAAAACTTGGTCGCCTCCCCCAAACAAATTGGTAACATCCCTGTCGCTAATGGATCAAGCGCACCAGTATGTCCTGCTTTTTCAGCAAAATAGAGGCGTTTCACTTTCTGTAATATATCGTTCGATGAGATACCAGTGGTTTTATCGAGTAGTAAGACGCCGTTAATCGCACGGCCTTTACGACGTCGTGCCATTACTCTTCGTCCTCTCGACCTGCATCTTGTTGACGACGTTTATCTTGATTGACCACTTCAGTCACTAAGTTAGACATCCGCATCCCTTCCACTAACGTGTTGTCATAATGGAAGCGAATTTCTGGTGTTAAACGTAAACGAATTCGCTTACCAAGCATCATACGAATATGTACTTCATGTTCACGCAGCGCCTTGAGACAAGACTCTGGCGTTTGTTCACCGATGCAAAGGAAGGTCACAAATACTTTCGCATACGCTAGGTCTCTTGATACTTCCACATCGGATATGGTGACCATTCCTAAACGTGAATCACGAACTTCACGTTGTAAAATCATCGCTAATTCTTTTTGTAATTGCTGAGCCACTCGCTGAGTACGGCTAAATTCTTTTGGCATATTTTTTCTCACTAATAGAAAGAATGGGGGGATGGTTTCCCAGCCCCCCATGGTGTATTCAACAACCTAACATTACCGTAAATGCAATTTTAGTTGCTAGTCGATGGTACGCTGGATCTCAACGGTTTCAAAGACTTCGATCTGGTCACCCACACGTACGTCGTTGTAGTTTTTAACGCCGATACCACATTCGTAACCATTCTTAACTTCAGACACATCATCTTTGAAACGACGTAGTGACTCAAGTTCGCCTTCGTAAATAACAACGTTATCACGTAGAACGCGAATTGGACTATTACGCTTAATGGTGCCTTCCGTTACCATACAACCCGCAATTGCACCCAGTTTAGGTGATTTAAAGACATCACGTACTTGGGCAAGACCAATGATCTCTTGCTTAAATTCAGGTGCAAGCATACCGCTCATGGCTTGCTTCACTTCGTCGATCAATTGGTAAATGATCGAGTAGTAACGTAGATCGATATTTTCATCTTCAATCGTACGACGAGCAGAAGCATCCGCACGGACGTTAAAGCCAACGACGATAGCGTTCGACGCTGCTGCTAATACAGCATCAGTCTCCGTGATACCACCAACACCAGAACCAACAATGTTCACTTTAACTTCATCGGTTGATAGTTTTTTCAGTGATTCGGCGATCGCTTCTACAGAACCTTGTACGTCAGCTTTCAGTACCACGTTCAACTCAGCGACATCACCAGCCGTCATATTCGAGAACATATTCTCAAGTTTAGACTTCTGTTGACGAGCCAGTTTAACATCACGGAATTTACCTTGACGATAGTTGGCCACTTCACGAGCCTTACGCTCATCACGAACCACTGTAGCTTCATCACCCGCAGAAGGAACGCCTGATAAACCAAGGATCTCAACTGGAATAGAAGGGCCAGCATGTTCAATTTCGTTACCCACTTCATCACGCATCGCACGTACACGGCCATATTCCTGACCACATAAAACGATGTCACCTTTATTCAAGGTACCCGACTGAACCAAGACGGTGGCAACTGGACCACGGCCTTTATCTAGACGAGATTCAATCACGACGCCTGACGCCATACCTTCTTTCACTGCTTTCAACTCAAGGACTTCTGCTTGCAGAAGAATCGCTTCGAGTAAGCCATCAATATTGGTACCTTGTTTAGCTGAGATATGGACGAACATGTTTTCGCCGCCCCACTCTTCAGGCATGATATCGTACTGAGCCAGCTCATTTTTTACGTTATCTGGATTAGCCGCTTCTTTATCGATTTTGTTGACCGCAACGATAAGAGGAACACCCGCTGCTTTCGCATGCTGGATCGCTTCTACGGTTTGTGGCATAACACCATCATCTGCAGCAACAACCAACACAACGATATCCGTCGCTTTAGCACCACGAGCACGCATTGAAGTAAACGCAGCGTGTCCCGGAGTATCAAGGAAGGTAATCATACCGTTAGGGGTTTCTACGTGGTAAGCACCAATGTGCTGGGTGATACCACCCGCTTCTGCATCGGCCACGTGAGTACGACGAATGTAGTCAAGCGTTGACGTTTTACCATGGTCAACGTGACCCATAATCGTTACCACAGGAGCGCGTGAAACGAGTTCAAACTTGTTATCACGATCAGAAAGAATCGCTTCTTCTAGCTCATTTTCTTTACGTAAAATAACTTTATGCCCCATCTCTTCTGCCACTAATTGAGCCGTTTCTTGGTCAATTACTTGGTTGATGGTAGCCATAGCGCCCATTTTCATCATCACTTTGATGACTTCAGTGGCTTTTACCGACATCTTATTGGCCAGCTCTGAAATCACGATGGTTTCACCAATCACAACGTCTGATTTAGCAACAACCGCGCTCTTATCGAAGCCATGTTGCATTGATGTCGGTTTATTAATACGACCTTTACGTCCCGCTTTACCGCCACGAGTACGTGAACCACGCTCTTGTTTATCATCACGCGAGGATAATTTCGTCTTCTTCAGTTTGGCTGCACGACGAGCGCCTTCTTCACGACGGTCTGCTTCATCTTCCGCCTCACGTGCATGAGTTGAGGTGGTTAGATGGTAATCGGTATCTTCTTGCATATTGCCTTTTTTCTCTTCTTCAGCAGACCAGCGATCTTTATTTTTTTCGGCCAATTCACGTGCAATCTCTAGTTGACGCTTACTTTCCTCTTCAATTTTACGCTGAGCCTCTTCTTCTTGGCGGCGTTTTAATTGTTCGGCCTCTTTTCGTGCTGCTTCTTGCTTTGATTTATCTTGTGCAGAACGCTCACGTTTTGCTTGATTGACTTCAACCGGTACATCACGTTGAGCTTCTTCGGCTTCACGCTTCGCCTTCTCTTCGGCTTCACGCTTCGCTTTCTCTTGCGCTTCACGTGCAGCCTTTTCTTCAGCCTCACGTTTCAATGCAGCTTCCGCTTCACGTTTGGCTTTTTCTTCTGCTTCACGTTGCGCTGCTTCTTCAGCTTCACGTTTAGCATCATCCTCAATTACACTGCGCTTAACATACGTCCGTTTTTTGCGCACTTCAACCTGAACATTCTTACTTTTACCACCACCGGCATTCACACTCAATGTGCTGCGGGTTTTACGCTGGAGGGTTAAACGAGTCGGCTCAGAACCTTCACCATGTTCTTTACGCAAATGAGTAAGAAGTTTTTGTTTCTCTTCTTCACTTACATTATCTGAACCCGCTTTTTCCATACCTGCATCAGCAAGCTGTTCTAATAAGCGGTCAACTGGCGTACCAATTTCTTCACTCAGTGCTTTAACTGTAAGTTGTGTCATGCCGCTTCCTCCCCTGCTGAAACTATGCGTCTTCGCCAAACCAACAAATATTGCGAGCCGCCATAATTAGTTCGCCCGCACGCTCTCCGGTTAGGCCTTCAATACCTTCAAGATCGTCGATGCCTTGGTCAGCGAGATCTTCCAGAGTAGCTACTCCTTTCGCTGCCAATTTGAATGCCATATCACGCTCTAAGCCAGCTAAACCAAGCAGATCTTCTGCTGGCTCAAGTCCTTCAAATGACTCTTCTTGCGTTAGGGCAATTGTCGTTAATGCGTCCTTAGCACGAGCGCGTATTTCTTCAATGATCTCTTCATTCAGACCATCAATTTCAAGCAACTCGCTCACTGGGACATAAGCTATCTCTTCTAATGTAGAGAAACCTTCTTCTACTAACATCTCGGCAAAATCTTGCTCAATATCGAGGTACTTCATAAATTTCTCGATAGAGGCTGTTGATTCTTCTTGATGCTTTTTCTGTAAATCTGCAACCGTCATCACGTTGAGCTCCCAACCAGTAAGTTGAGAAGCTAAGCGGACGTTTTGACCATTGCGACCAATCGCTTGAGCTAAATTATCAGCTTCAACCGCAATATCCATTGAGTGGGCGTCTTCATCAACAATGATCGAAGCCACATCAGCAGGAGCCATCGCATTGATAACGAACTGAGCAGGGTTATCATCCCACAGCACGATATCGATACGCTCACCACCTAGTTCACTAGAAACCGCTTGTACACGCGCGCCGCGCATACCAACGCAAGCACCGACAGGGTCGATACGCTTATCATTGCTTTTCACCGCAATTTTAGCGCGCGAGCCAGGATCACGGGCAGCACCTTTTAGCTCGATCATCTCTTCGCCAATTTCTGGAACTTCAACGCGGAAGAGTTCAGCAAGCATTTCCGGTTTAGAGCGCGTAATAAACAGTTGGAAACCACGAGCTTCGGGAGCCACTTTGAAAAGCAAGCCACGCACTCGGTCACCTGAACGGAAGTTTTCACGTGGTAATTGATCTTCACGTAAAATCACCGCTTCAGCGTTGTTGCCCAAATCAACAATCACGCTATCACGATTCACTTTTTTGACGACACCAGTAACAAGCTCACCTTCGTTATCAATAAATTGTTCAACGATTTGAGCGCGCTCTGCTTCACGTACTTTCTGTACAATCACTTGCTTAGCGGTTTGAGTGGTAATACGATCAAAGGTTACTGACTCAATTTGGTCTTCAATGTAATCACCCAACTGAACCGTTTCATCATCATAATTTGCCGCATCAAACGAGATTTCTTTGGTTGGATGCTCAACATTTTCAACCACTAACCAACGACGGAAAGTTTCAAACTCACCGGTTTTACGATCAATGGCCACACGAACCTCAATTTCCATTTCGTGTTTTTTCTTGGTCGAAGTCGCCAAAGCTGTCTCTAACGCTTCAAAAATACGTTCACGAGGTACTGCTTTCTCATTAGAAACCGCCTCAACGACCGCTAAAATTTCTTTACTCATTGTTATAGCCTCTTAAGCTCTATTCTCTAGGAGAACTAAAATTTAGGGATCAGGTTAGCTTTGGCAATATTACTCAGGGCGAAATATTCTTCTTGCCCGTCGGTAATAACAGTGACTGTCTCGCCTTCAACCGCATGGATAATACCTTTCCACTTACGGCGATTAGCAACAGCCATTTTCAAGACAATGCTGACCTCGTGACCTATAAACTGCTCGTAATGTGCTGCTTTAAAGAGTGGTCTTTCCAAACCTGGGGAGGACACTTCTAGGTTGTAAGCAACAGTAATTGGGTCTTCAACATCCAGTACCGCACTGACTTGGTGACTCACTTCAGCACAAGCATCAACCGTGATACCATTCTCATGATCAATATAAATACGCAGTGTTGAATGTTCACCAGCACGTACAAATTCTAATCCAACTAACTCATAACCTGCAGCTGCAACTGGTGCTTCAAGCATTTCAGTAAGTTGTCTCTCTAAACCAGTCATTTAAACCACTCCAGAAACAAAAAAAGGGCATAGAGCCCAATTTAAATTCCAAGCAAGCACCTGAAATTTTCATGATGAAATTCAGATAACAAAAAACCCCGAAAGTCGGGGTTTTTTGTTGCTGGACCCTGATAAATTGAGAAATCATTCTCAACTGCAGTGAGGTTAACACTGCCAAACTTGCACCAATTTACCAGACAGGTAAATGGTTGCGGGGGCCGGATTTGAACCGACGACCTTCGGGTTATGAGCCCGACGAGCTACCAAGCTGCTCCACCCCGCGTCCGACTTGTAGGCAATTATACTCGCTACAAGGTGATTTACAAGTTTGTAAATAATGGTGCCGAGAGAGGGACTCGAACCCTCACACCATAGGCGCTAGCACCTCATGCTAGTGTGTCTACCAATTTCACCATCTCGGCATAACCTGACTTATCTTAGGATAAGCTTAGCGAGGAATCTCGTCGCCTTTAGGGGCTGGAATATCACTCACTGAATTATCAGCTTGCTCGACCACATGACCTTGTAACGGGTCAACCCATTGTGATTCGGTTTTGTGTGTAGACATGTTGCCTAACACCAAGCTAATAACAAAAAATGCGGTTGCAAAAATTGCAGTCATTCGGGTTAAAAAGTTACCTGAGCCACCAGCACCAAACACTGTGTTTGAAGCGCCAGCACCGAATGAGGCTCCCATATCTGCGCCTTTACCTTGTTGAATCAACACTAGGCCAATAATACCAACCGCTGCCAACAGGTAAATCACAAGTAGAACTGTAAACATTGCTTCCACCTATGTTCCAAATTGTTGAGCCAGCGCCGTTCAATCATGCGACTTAAACAAGGCTAGCGACCTCCTCATCGAGGGCGGACGCAATACTAACGAATGCCCGTTTCGCTGACAAGCGGTATTTAACAAAAAAGTCTTTTTTATCAATCAAACGGTCAAAAAAGGCTCAACAATCGATATTAATAACTCTATTTTCTCTATTCATTAACATTTATCACAATTAGAAATAGAGAAATACGTAAAAAACTTAGCAACTGGCTTTAACTGCGGCGGCAATATCTAATGCTGAAGTTTGCACTAACTGAGCATCTTCACCTTCAACCATCACTCGAATAAGAGGTTCAGTACCCGACGCACGTAACAATACCCGCCCTTTATCACCGAGCTTAGCCTCAACCTGTTTTACCGCGCTTAGTACCGCTGGTGACTCAAGTGGTTTAGTTTGCCCACTAAAGCGAACATTTTCTAGCACTTGCGGATAGAGTGTCATACCTTGCGATAATTCATGTAAAGACAAATCACTATCAATCACAGAGGCCAAGACTTGTAAAGCCGCGACAATCGCATCTCCAGTCGTAACTTTATCAAGCAAAATAACATGCCCTGAATTTTCAGCACCAATTTTCCACCCTTTTTCGAGCAGCTTTTCCATTACATAACGATCACCGACGGCTGCGCGGACAAATGGAATACCTAACTGTTTCAAGCCATTTTCCATGCCTAAATTCGTCATCAGTGTACCAACCACCCCACCTTTCAATTCACCTCGGCGCAAAGCATCTCGAGCGATGATATAAGCAATCTGATCACCATCGATTTTATGACCTAAATGGTCCACCATGATGATTCGGTCACCATCACCATCAAAAGCCAGTCCCAAATCAGCCTGCTCAGCAACCACTTTTTGTTGCAATGCACGAACATCGGTCGCCCCAACTTGATCGTTAATATTTAAACCATTTGGCTCAGTACCGATCGAAATCACTTCTGCCCCCAGTTCTTTAAAAACATTAGGCGCGATATGATAAGTCGCGCCATGGGCACAATCGACGACGATTTTTAAACCAGCGAGACTTAAAGCAGAAGGAAAGGTACTTTTACAAAATTCGATATAACGACCAGCAGCATCAACCAAACGAGTCGCTTTCCCCAACTCTGCAGACTCAACGCATTCAATGGGTTTATCCAATTCGGCTTCGATAGCCAGTTCCAATTCATCAGGTAATTTCGTACCAGCGGAAGAGAAAAATTTTATGCCATTGTCATAATAAGGGTTGTGCGACGCAGAAATCACAATCCCCGCTTCGGCGCGAAAAGTTTGGGTAAGATAAGCAACAGCAGGGGTCGGCATTGGCCCTGTGAAAATCGCTTTTAGCCCAGCAGCAGCCAGCCCGGCTTCTAATGCTGACTCTAGCATGTAACCTGAAATTCGCGTGTCTTTACCGATAATCACTTTTTTGGTGCCTTGCTGAGCCAAAACACGCCCTGCAGCCCAACCCAGTTTTAAAACAAAATCAGGCGTGATTGGATATTCACCAACTCGGCCTCGAATGCCATCAGTGCCAAAATAACGTCTAGTATTAGACATAATGATTCCTTAATGTTTATGGCGGTGCATCATTTGTATGATCGCCAATGCTTCTATAGTTTGTTCAACATCATGTACACGAAGAATGTGCGCACCTTTTAAAGCCGCTAATGTTGCGCTCGTTACGCTTGCCACCATGCATTGTGCTGGTTCTTTATTTAGTGGCTTAAACAACATTGACTTACGAGACATTCCTGCTAGTAAAGGCAAACCAAAATGATGAAATACCTCTAAATTCGCGAGCAGATGATAATTGTGTTCAAACGATTTACCAAAACCAAAACCAGGGTCCAGAATAATATTCTGCCGCTGGATCCCCGCTTTCTCGCATGCGGCGATACGTTCGGCTAAAAATCCATCCACCTCTTTTAGAATATCATCATACTCAGGAGCGATTTGCATCGTTCTTGGCTGGCCTTTCATATGCATAATACACACTGGCACTTGAGCATCGGCGGCAGCTTGCAAAGCCCCCGGCTCTTGTAACGCTCGTACATCATTAATTAAGTCAGCGCCTGCCTGTACCGCCTGACGCATAACCTCAGGTTTACTAGTATCAATCGATATCCAAATATCAGGATAATACTGGCGAATGGCCTGAATCACGGGAATGACTCGCTCAAGCTCTTCGCTAAGCGATACCTCTGGCGCACCGGGACGAGTCGACTCACCACCAATATCAATGATATTAACTCCGGCATCAATCATCTGCTTTGCTCGATAAAACGCACGCTGCACAGTAGTGTATTGGCCACCATCAGAAAAAGAATCCGGAGTCGTATTTAGTATTCCCATCACTTGAGGCTGGTCAAGCTTCAGCTGTTTAGATGTGGTTTGAATTTTCATAAGCCTCTGAATATAGAATGGATTAATAAAGAATACGTTACCTCCATCCCTTGCTAACCTCAAGAATTATACCAAGCAATAAATAATTTATTGCTTACGTTATCAAACCTAAAACACCTTCACCAACAAACAAAAAACCCCGAAAGAATCGGGGTTTCATCATAAAATAGAGATTAATCTTTATCTTTGTGCTCTGAAGCCGGTGGAACATCCGCATCAACTGGTGCAGAGTTGCTTGGCTCCGGTTCAACATTGTCTTGAGTCGCTCTAGCGGCCTGATCGGCCCAACCAGCAGGTTCACGAATCTCCGATTTACGAGCCATCAAATCATCAATCTGTCCTGCATCGATGGTTTCATATTTCATCAGCGCATCTTTCATCGCGTGCATAATATCCATGTTGTTCTCTAGGATTTCACGAGCACGGTCATAGTTACGATCAATGATTTTACGAACTTCATCATCTATCAGTTTGGCCGTATCTTCAGAAACGTGCTTAGTTTGCGTCACACTACGACCTAAGAACACTTCACCTTCATCTTCTGCATACAAAAGAGGGCCGAGTTTCTCTGAAAAACCCCATTGAGTAACCATCTTACGAGCAATTGCAGTCGCTCGTTCAATGTCATTCGAAGCCCCAGTGGAAACATTATCAGCACCATAAATCAGCTCTTCAGCAAGACGACCGCCATAAAGGCTGGATATCATCGACTCAAGATGCTGTTTAGACATACTGACACGATCTTGTTCTGGCAAGTACATTGTCACACCCAACGCTCTACCGCGAGGGATGATAGAGACCTTATACACCGGATCATGTTCAGGCACCAAACGTCCGACAATTGCATGGCCGGCCTCATGATAAGCTGTTGACGCTTTCGTCTCTTCCGACATTACCATTGAACGGCGCTCTGCACCCATCATGATTTTGTCTTTAGCCAGTTCAAACTCAACCATAGACACATTACGTTTATTACCACGAGCGGCAAACAACGCAGCTTCATTGACTAAGTTGGCTAAATCAGCGCCTGAGAAACCAGGGGTACCACGAGCAATCAATGACGGTTCAACATCATTCGCTAATGGAACTTTACGCATATGAACTTTAAGAATCTGTTCACGGCCACGAACATCAGGTAAACCAACGACAACTTGGCGGTCGAAACGGCCAGGACGCAATAATGCTGGGTCCAATACATCAGGACGGTTAGTTGCGGCAATGACGATAACCCCTTCATTACCTTCAAAACCGTCCATCTCAACCAGCATTTGGTTTAAGGTTTGTTCACGTTCATCGTGACCACCGCCGACACCAGCACCACGCTGACGACCGACCGCATCAATTTCATCGATAAAAATGATACAAGGCGACGCTTTTTTGGCTTGCTCAAACATGTCACGCACGCGCGATGCGCCGACACCGACAAACATTTCAACGAAATCAGAACCAGAGATAGTGAAAAAGGGTACCTTTGCTTCACCAGCAATCGCTTTAGCAAGCAAAGTTTTACCCGTCCCTGGAGGACCTACCATCAATACGCCTGTTGGGATTTTACCGCCCAACTTCTGGAATCGGCTTGGATCACGAAGATAATCGACCAGCTCTTTAACATCTTCTTTGGCTTCATCACAGCCAGCAACGTCAGTAAAGTTCGTTTTAATCTGCTCTTCGCTCATCATCCGCGCTTTACTTTTACCGAAGGACATGGCGCCTTTACCGCCACCGCCTTGCATTTGACGCATGAAGAAAATCCATACCCCAATTAGCAGTATCATTGGGAACCAAGAGATAAAGATAGTTCCAAGCAAACTTTGCTCTTCTGGCGGCGTTCCTTGTACTCTTACGTTTTGATTAATCAGATCATCAAGCAGCTTTTGATCATATACTGGCATGTAAGTAACGAAACGATTGTTACTACCACGGCGAGTAAAAGTAATTTCGCTGTTCTTGAATTGAGCTTCCTGAATTTGGCCTTGACCAACTTCATGTACGAATGTGGTGTAGTCCACTGTTCTTCCGCTGCTGTCACCAGGGCCAAAGCTCTGGAAAACCGACATCAGCACAACGGCGATAACCAGCCACAGTATTAGATTTTTTGCCATGTCACTCAAGGTGCAAGCCTCGCGATAACTAGTTGTAATTAAAGGTAGGGTACTACAGTTTGTAGGCTGTAGCTATAGTGTTAACTCTTACCGATAAGGGCAAATAGTTAACCTTTGTAACCAGTGGCAACAACATAAACCTCTCGAGAGCGAGCTCTTGAAGAATCTGGTTTACGAATTTTGACCGCCTTGAACATACTACGTACCTCTTGGACATAATGATCAAAACCTTCGCCCTGGAACACTTTGACCACAAAACTACCATTAGGAATAAGAACTTGTCGACACATATCTAATGCTAATTCGACCAGATACATCGCTCTTGGTTGATCCACTGAATTATTTCCGGCCATATTAGGGGCCATATCAGACATCACCACATCAACCATATCTGGTTGAATACGTTCGATTAATGCTGCAAGTACGCTCTCTTCTCGAAAATCACCTTGTAAAAAAGAGACACCAGCAATCGAATCCATCGGCAAAATGTCACAAGCAATGACCTGTCCTGTATCACCAACAATACTAGCCGCATATTGTGACCATCCACCGGGTGCAGCCCCTAAATCAACGACGGTCATACCAGTACGCAGTAACTTATCCTTACTTTGGATCTCTTTTAGCTTAAAAATCGCACGTGAACGATAACCTTTCTTTTTTGCTTCATGAACATAGATGTCATCAAAATGCTCTTTCAACCAACGAGAAGAACTCGCGGAATGTTTCTGTTTACTCATTCGATACCTAACTAAGGTGATTCTATTCGAGAAAGTCTTGTAGAAAATATAGTCTTCCTGAGTAGATGGCGCTAAAATGGTGGTTTTCAACCCTAATATTAATAAATTTGGTCGCGTAATGAATCTAAGCAACAAACAAAAGCAGCACCTGAAAGGATTGGCTCACCACTTAAACCCAGTAGTATTAATGGGTGCCAATGGCCTCACTGAAGCTGTTTTGGCAGAAATCGAAATTGCGCTTAACTATCATGAACTCATTAAAGTCAAGGTAGTATCAGAAGACCGTGAAACGAAACTATTGATTGTTGACGCGATCGTTCGTGAAACGGGTGCAGAAAAGGTCCAAGTAATCGGTAAAACTTTGGTCCTTTACCGCCCATCTGAGCAGCGTAAAATCGAATTACCTCGCAAATAAATTGCTCCGTTCGCTAAGTATGCGAACCTCGCTACTTAAGCTTATAAAAAGGTCGCTGTAGGCGACCTTTTTATTATTGTCTCTCGGAAACACTGGAGACAAACCAAGACAGTGATCTCAACGGTTAATGTCAAAAGTGTCTCAGCTCGATTTACAGATAATCAACTTTATCTATTTCAAAAACTTTATCGCCGCCAGGAGTCGAGATAGTGACTTCATCACCTTCCATTTTACCAATTAGCCCACGAGCAATCGGCGAACTGACTGAAATCCGTCCAGCTTTGATTTCCGCCTCATCATCACCAACGATTTGATAACGCTTCTCTTCATCAGTATCGACATCAATCAAGCTCACTGTCGCACCAAAAATCACTTTTCCTGTGTTTTCTATCTTTGCTATATCAATCACTTGAGCTACCGATAACTTATATTCGATATCGCGGATCTGAGCTTCACAGATCCCTTGCTCTTCTCGAGCGGCATGATATTCGGCATTCTCTTTTAAATCACCTAATTCACGAGCTTCAGCGATCGCTTGAGTGATTTTGGGACGTAGTTTAAGCAGTCGCTCAAGTTCATCGCGCAGCAACTTTTCGCCACGCACTGTCATTGGAACTTTTTCCATATTATTACCTCTATGCCAAAATTATCTTTGGACAATACAAAACTACCCAACCCGATAAGGGGGTCAGGTAGTCATTTTTGAATGCATGATTCTCAGTGTAAACAAACATGGCGACGAAATCATCCAAATTCAATCATTGCGATCAGAAATTGAGATTGAGCACGATAAGGTAAATTTAATGTGATCCACCCCACACACTCACCTGTCGAAAAAACATTCAAAATAACTAAAAAAATCTAAATAACCCACTTAAAATCGACGGTCAGAGCAGCTTAAAAAAACCAACAAAACTAATATAAATCAGTATCTTGATATTTTTTACATCACAATAAAACACTGTTCATAACTGAAATTTATATCATTTTACTAACGGATAATGGAACTTTGCAGTTACAAAGGTAGACACGAATAGGTCGAATGTTCCACCTGAGAGTCACTTCTTTAGAGGTTACACGAGTGGGAACATTGGTTGTTCGTTGCACATATCAATGATTTGAACCATCGCTTTCAAACTTTGTTATGTCGCCGATAACAATTTATGGACAGTAAATTAGGACTTAATAAAATGAACAAAACTCTGATTGCTCTAGCAGTTTCAGCTGCTGCAATGACCGCTGGTGTTAATGCTGGTGAAATTTACAACCAAGATGGAACTTCGCTTGCTCTAGGTGGCCGCGCTGAAGCACGTCTATCTCTAAAAGATGGTAAAGCAGAAGATGCTTCACGTGTACGTATTAATGTATTAGGTAAAACTCAAATCAATGACAGCCTGTATGGTCTTGGTTTCTACGAAGGTGAATTTACTACTGCTGATAATGGCGATATCGATTCAGATAGTAATAACCTAACTAACCGTTATGCTTTTGCTGGTATCGGTGGTGATTTTGGTCTAGTGACTTACGGTAAAAATGACGGCGCACTAGGTGTGATCACTGACTTTACCGATATCATGTCTTACCACGGTAACAAAGCGGCTTACAAACTGACCGTTGCTGACCGTGCTGACAACATGCTGACTTACGCAGGTCAATTTGATGATCTTGCAGTAAAAGCCAGCTACCGTTTTGCTGACCGTGTAGAAGACAAAAACGCAGATAAATTTGCTGATAATAACCAAGACGGTTACTCACTATCTGCTATCTACACATTTGCTGACACTGGCTTTGCCGTTGGTGCTGGTTACGCCGATCAAGACAAAGCTGATCAGTGGATGCTAGCGGCCTCTTATGCAATCAACGATTTGTACTTTGCTGGTACTTATGTTGATGGTCAAGATAAGAGTGGTGCAGATAAAGAAGACTTTACTGGTTATGAACTAGCCGCTAAATACACGATGCAACAAACTGTATTTACGACTTCTTACAACTACTTAAAATCTAAAGAAGCAGGCGTTAAAGAAGACTTAGCTGACAGCATTGCTATCGATGCAACTTACTTCTTCAAACCTAACTTCCGCTCATACATCTCATACAACTTCAACCTACTAGATTCAGATAAAGTAGGTAAAATGAAAGCTGAAGATGAGCTAGCTCTCGGTCTACGTTACGACTTCTAAGTCGTCTTAATTACGCATCATCATGCTTAATTAATACTCCAAACGCCTGCACACTAGCAGGCGTTTTATTCTCTGGTTATACTTGCCTTCCTGTTTGATTGATTGTCGATCGTTTATGCATTATCTATGGCGCTACCTTTCTTCTATTTTTATATTGCTTTACCTGTTTATCGTGCCCCATGTTTGGGCCGATTTTGAGCAAGCAAAAGCACAACTGCCAACAGGAACCCGCAGCGGTTTAGTCAGCCAATTACTCAATGAACAACAAACCGTTAATCAATACACCGATGGGTATTTCCCGCCTGCCAGCACCTTAAAAATCATTACCGCTTTGGCGAGCCAACTCGAACTCGGTGAACAATTTCGTTTTACCACCGAGTTACGTGCTGATAACCATCAGCTGGCCTTGATTTTTTCTGGTGATCCGACTTTGACTACTGCCAACTTACGTCAATTATTCAGTCAGTATCGTTCTAAACACGGTCGCAAGATTAGCGGAGATATCTGGCTCGACATCAGTCAATTCAGTGGTTATCAACGAGCAGTGGGCTGGCCTTGGGATAGTCTTGGCGTGTGTTATAGCGCTCCAGTCGGCGCGATTAATCTTGATGGCAACTGTATTCAAGCGTCGATTTATACTCAAGATAACGGTTCTACTCGAGTTTATGTCCCTCCTCATTACCCAGTTCATGTTAGTAGTGAGGCTAAAACGGTCTCTCAAGCTCTACAGCAAAGCTTACATTGTGATTTAGAGTTAATCGCCACACCTAACAATCATTATCAACTATCAGGCTGTTTAGCGGAACGTGAGCAACCACTACCGCTTCGCTTTGCTGTACAAAATCCTGAACTTTATGCTCAACGCGTCATTCATCAACTACTACGGCAACTTGGCATCCATTTAGAAGGCGAGATAAAAATCGGTCAGCCCCCAGAAATACAGACTATGGCGAGTATTGCAATACATCGCTCAGTAGCGTTGCCTGAACTGCTCAAAATCATGCTGCAAGACTCGGACAACTTGATTGCTGACTCGCTTACCAAAACCTTAGGCCGGCACTTTTTCTTGCAGCCCGGAAGCTTTGCTAATGGTACAGAAGCCATGAAACAAATTATTTTTGCCAACACCGGAATTGACTTGCAAGATGCTCAGTTAGTCGATGGATCAGGGTTATCACGTAATAACCGCTTACGCTTAGAGTCGATGCGTCAAATCCTTGCCTATTTGGCTGCTCACGATCAGCAATTATCGTTATTGAGTTTGCTGCCAACGGCCGGAGAGAATGGAACTTTACTCTATCGTCGTAGTATGCGTCATAGTAGCGTGCGAGGTCAGCTTATCGCCAAAAGTGGCTCGTTATACGGTACGCATAACATGGCGGGTTTTGTCGTCGATGAGCAAGGTAAACCACTGAGTCTATTTATTCAGTACGTAACAGATTATTTCCCATCCACCGCCAATGCTCACTTACCGATAGAACCACCCATTACCCAATTTGAGCTGCGTTTTTATCAAGATGTGATCAACATGGCTCACGGCCAATAAACAAAAAGCGCCTAACGGCGCTTTTTGTTTATTGGGGATAACTCATGCTTTGACAATTTAACAGCATCAAAGCTTATCACTACTCATGACTCAATAGTTACTCGTGCGAACTTACGTTTACCAACTTGATAGACATAAGTTCCAACCGTTGGAGTGAACTTAGCATCATCAATTTTTTCACCATCTTGCTTAGCCGCGCCTTGTTTTACCATGCGCATCGCATCCGAAGTTGAGCCAACCAAGCCAGCATCTTTAAGTAAATTAGCAATCGCAATCCCTTGAGCAAAGGTAAACTCTGGCATTTCATCAGGTAGAGCACCTTTTTGAAAACGATTAATGAATTCTTGTTCTGCCGCATCAGCATCGGCTTGTGAATGGAAACGAGCGATGATCTCTTTAGCCAGTAGAATTTTAACGTCTCTTGGGTTAGCACCGTTGGCTACATCAGCTTTAAATTGCTCGACTTCCGCTAACGGACGGAAAGACAACAATTCATAATAACTCCACATCAAATCGTCAGAGATTGACATGATCTTACCAAACATTTCGCTTGGCGCTTCGCTTACCCCAATATAGTTGTGCGCGGACTTAGACATTTTCTTTTCGCCATCTAAGCCAACTAATAATGGCATCATCAATACCACTTGAGGTTTCTGACCATGAGATTTTTGCAGCTCTCGTCCCATCAGTAAATTAAACTTTTGATCTGTGCCCCCCAATTCAACATCGGTTTCCATCGCAACGGAGTCATAACCTTGCAGTAAAGGGTACATAAACTCATGAATGGCAATCGGTTGACCACCTGCATAGCGCTTTTTAAAATCATCCCGCTCTAACATTCGCGCGACGGTCTGATTGGCAGCAAGTCGGATCATTCCTTCAGCGCCCAGCTCAGACAACCATTCAGAGTTAAACTGAATTTTCGTTTTTGTCGGATCAAGTATCTTAAACACTTGCTGCTTATAAGTCTCCGCGTTACGTAGAACATCTTCACGCGTCAAAGGGGGACGAGTGGTATTTTTACCCGTTGGGTCACCGACCATTCCCGTAAAATCACCAATCAAGAAAGTAACATCATGGCCTAAATCTTGGAAAGTGCGCAGCTTGTTTAAGATCACCGTATGACCTAAATGAATATCTGGTGCCGTTGGATCAGCTCCAAGCTTAATCCGCAGAGGACGACCTTCTTTCAGTTTTGCGATTAATTCCTCTTCTGGGATTAACTCCTCAACACCACGCTTAATCTCAGCTAACGCCGCTTCAATACTCGCCATTCTTGTTCACTCCCACAGATTTGGCAAAAATTTAATAGTTTGACATCTTACTTGAATAGCGATGCCTTTTGAAACCAGTTAGACTAACCAAATAACGATTTTATTCACGAATGATTGAACGAACACGAGTATGCTAGCGATTTTTGCTCGTCTTCCCTGGGTGCATCGGGCATGTATTGCCTTTTTTAGTGCGGTGATTGTTGTCGCGTTATTTTTCCTCCCGGATCAGGAAGCATTAAGAAACCACCCAGAACGACTACAAATTGGTCGTCATTATCCTTTGACTATTGACCGGGAAGCACTAGCGCCAGGCAGTACGGTATTGCCTTCTGCTTTACTGCGCTGGGAAACGCATAAAGTGAATTCGGGAGAAAGTGCAGCACTTCTTTTTCAACGTATTGGTCTCTCCGCTCGTTTACTCCATGAACTGACGTCCAGTGATCAACAAATCAACCAACAATTGAGTCGCTTACGCCCCGGTGATGAGTTGCAATTTGGGTTTGATGACAATAACCAATTAATTCAACTTAAACGACGTATTACCCCCTATGAAACCTTTGATATCACTCGTACCGACGCTGGTTTTTCTGCTCGGTTTGATAAAAAAGAGGTTTTTTATCAATACAATTACGCTCAAGCTGAAATCACCTCAAACTTTTGGAATGCGGCAAGAGGAGCAGGCTTAACGGCTAACCAGATTATGGAATTAGCGGGCATTTTTGGTTGGGATATCGATTTTGCGTTAGATATTCGCTCAGGAGATCACTTTCGCTTACTGTTTGAAGAGAAAATAGTCGAAGGTGAAGTAGTGGGACGAGGGCGAATCATCGCCACTCAATTTACTAACCAAGGCACAACCTTTACAGCAATTTTGGACGATCATACTGGACAATATTACGATGAAACTGGCCGAGCGATGAAAAAAGCGTTTCTACGGGCACCTCTTGATTTTCGGCGCGTATCATCAAACTTCAACCCTCGCCGCCTTCATCCAGTGACAGGCCAGCTAAGGGCGCATCGAGGTACAGACTACGTTGCGCCTGTAGGCACCCCAATTTGGGCCGCGGGTGACGGAGTAGTTGAACGCTCTAGCTATAACCAATTTAACGGTAATTATGTCTTTATTCGCCACAGTAATACCTATTTAACTAAATACCTTCACCTAACTCGACGTACGGTCAAAACTGGAGAGCGGGTTCGCCAAGGTCAAGTGATTGGTACATTAGGTGGAACCGGACGAGTCACGGGCCCCCATTTACACTACGAGTTTCTGGTTAATGGCGTTCATAAAGATCCACGCACAGTCGATCTTCCTCAATCAAAATCCTTGACCGGACAAGCAAAAGCGACATTTTTAGCTAATGCTAAAATTCGCCTTGATACCTTATCGCGTTATGGGCAATTACTCTACGCAACCCCTTAACCTCACAAAAAAGCCCTTATGATATCAGTAAGGGCTTTTTAATCTGGGTAGTTCTCTAACACAAATAGATTTTAAACGCTAAATGACGCCCCACAACCACAGGTCGTAGTCGCATTAGGATTATTAATAAAAAAGCGCGAGCCTTCTAATCCATCACTATAATCCACTACGCCACCGATCAAATACTGTAAGCTCATGGGATCAACGACTAAAGTCACACCACTGTTTTCGATAGTAGTATCGCCATCATTCACATTTTCATCGAAGGTAAAACCGTATTGAAAACCACTGCATCCCCCACCGGTAATATAAACTCGCAATTTCAACTGGGGATTTTCTTCTTCTTCAATTAACGTGCGTACTCGTGTGGCAGCGGCATCAGAAAACGTTAAAGGGACATTAACTTCACTCACGACGACCTCTCTCATTGGTGTCAATACTCATTGCCTATTGATGAGCATGTTTATTTTTCTAATCGTACGATTATCTAATACCTGACTGTTTCGTTCAAGTATTAGCCGGATAATCTCATCGTAGCTACTATTCCAATCCCACCGAATCGTAAATATTATTGCGCGTGAAACCATCAGTCCCCCTCGGCGAGAAAAGTATGCCATCGAATGGCAATACTACCATTTTGCGCTTAGTCAGCGGATAAATGTTATAAATGATTTCGTCTCATCACTGAGCAGCGTACAATGCTCAACGTAATGAATCCTAGGGTAGATTGGCCTTGTTAAGTGAACGCTGATTCGAACTTGAGCTAAAAGACGAACCTCGTGACTCAACGATAAGTCGTTTTGTTTCCATCAACATAGCCAAGCAGATTGAGCCACGCTCGTACTAGCACACCGCTGTAGCTTACCGTAAGTGTATCAGCAGGGTTTCATCGTGATAAGGAGATTACGCTTTATTATCTCCGCCAAGAACCCATATCGCCAGCGATGATAGTGGCTTTATCCCTAGGGTCTGTTTATCTTTCGAGCTGATTTTTGCAGCAGTTTGTGGCTTCTTTATACAAGGCAGAGGCTTTGAAATGTAGTTATTCTACCTGAGAAGCCGATAACGCAGTAGAAAGGAGCCACAAACGCTGCCCGAAGGGTTCGGCTAAAAGTGTTTTACTCTTTGTTGAGAGGTATTTTGCTTAGAATACTAGGCTACAAACCTCTCGCCGCGATTAAAACACTTTTATCTCGAACAAAATTTAACCGCGAAAGATAAACAGCCCCTAAGGTCAACATGCCCTAACTAATATAAAGAGGAATTCTCAATGACCAAATCAGAAGATCTGTATCAAAAGGCGCAAATTAAAATTCCAGGCGGAGTTAACTCTCCGGTGCGCGCCTTTAGTGGTGTAGGTGGCTCACCCATTTTTATTGATCGAGCCGATGGCCCACTGATTTTTGATGCCGATGGTAAAGCCTACATTGATTATGTTGGTTCATGGGGGCCAATGATTCTTGGTCATAATCATGCCGTCATTCGCGAAGCCGTGATCGATGCAGCGCAGCGTGGGCTGAGTTTTGGAGCGCCAACGGAAATGGAAATCACTATGGCAGAGCTCGTCTCTGAATTGGTGCCGTCAATGGAACAAGTCCGCATGGTAAGTTCAGGCACCGAAGCGACCATGAGTGCAATTCGTTTGGCTCGTGGTTATACCGGGCGAGATAAAATCATCAAATTCGAAGGCTGTTATCATGGTCATGCTGATAGCTTATTAGTAAAAGCAGGCTCTGGCGCTTTAACTCTGGGTCAACCAAGCTCACCGGGCGTACCAGCAGACTTTGCCAAGCACACGCTGACGGCACGTTTTAATGATTTACAATCGGTACGCGAATTATTCGCCGCTCATCCAGGGGAAATTGCTTGTATTATCGTCGAACCCGTGGCGGGAAACATGAACTGTATCCCTCCCATTGCTGGATTCCATGAAGGTTTACGCGAATTGTGCGATCAAGAAGGCGCATTATTGATTTTTGATGAAGTAATGACCGGGTTTCGTGTTGCGCTAGGTGGTGCACAAGCTTTTTATAACATCAAACCTGATTTGACCACGCTAGGTAAAGTGATTGGTGGCGGCATGCCTGTTGGCGCATTTGGTGGCCGTAAAGAAGTGATGCAGTATATTGCGCCAACAGGTCCTGTCTATCAAGCAGGTACCCTTTCAGGTAACCCGATTGCCATGGCGGCAGGTTACGTTTGTCTGTCGCTATTAAGACAAGAAGGTAATGAGAAAAATTTAGCGGCTAAAACCAAACAACTGGCCGATGGCTTTAAACAGCTCGCCGATAAGCATGGAATTCCATTAGTAGTGAGTCAAGCGGGAGGCATGTTTGGCTTTTTCTTCACCGACCAAGCCAGTGTCACCTGCTACGAAGAAGTCGCTAAATGCGATATTGAGCGGTTTAAGCGTTTCTTCCATTTAATGTTAGGTTATGGGGTGTATCTAGCACCTTCCGCATTTGAAGCTTGCTTTACCTCTTTGGCTCACGGTAGTCGAGAAATAGAAGCAACTTTAGAGGCTGCAGACCGAAG
This sequence comes from Vibrio sp. 11986-1-5, assembly GCF_963878025.1. Taxonomy (NCBI): domain Bacteria; kingdom Pseudomonadati; phylum Pseudomonadota; class Gammaproteobacteria; order Vibrionales; family Vibrionaceae; genus Vibrio; species Vibrio sp. 11986-1-5. The sequence goes on along the minus strand of NZ_CAWNVW010000052.1, from coordinate 147,440 downwards.
TTTTGCCCAATTAGCTCAAGATGCGTAATGAGCGTATATCGAATTTAACTTATTAAATTGAAGGGGTATTGATTTTTCGCCATGCTATTCATTGCGAAGATTCAACACCCCTACCATGCAGAAAACTCACAACGTCTAATGCCATTAGTGCCAAAAAAACATCACTAATATGGCAAGGGAAACAAGTAAAATTGTTGTCCAAGGCATACGTTGCACCCATGAGGTTTTCGTCGCGCAGCAAGATTTCTTTTCACAACAACCCATTTTTATCTCTCCCATTGCCCAAAGACTCAATCCAAGCCATTATAAACAGGGTTATAACGAAATCGAAACTAACTCTATGTCATTTATCTGTTTGTGACGATGGTGTGAGTAAATGGATAATGGATCTAATGATCCCGTCAATCGCTCACTGAGATCAGACATCCTGACATAGAAAATCAACCAGTAGAAAGGGGCCACTAGCGTGTCCGAAAAAACCAGACTTACCGTCAACCATTGGGTATTGATCGGCGCATTATGTATCGCCGTGTTCAGTTGTTATCGACTGATTGAACCTTATAGTAATGCGATCATGATGGCATTTATTCTGTCGCTATTGATTTTCCCTATCCATCAACGTTTAGAACAACGCCTAGCTCAGAAAAAAAATCTTACCGCCTTGCTCTCTTGTATCATTTTAACGTTCATTATTGTTATTCCTTCAATGTTGGTTTTTTCAGCCATCATTCAACAAGGTGCTCGCTTTGCACAAACACTCTACCACTGGGGTAATGAAGGCGGCATTCAAGCCGCGCTTAGCCATCCTTTAATCATTAAGATACTCACATTGACCAATCAATACCTCCCGTTTCATGAGGTGACACCTCAACAAATCGCCCAGAAAACCGCTCAATTCGCCACCTCTTTTGGCAGTAGTTTGGTTGCCATTAGTGCCAAAATCGTTGGTGATGTCACGCATTTAGTCATGAACTTTTTCTTAATGCTGTTTGTGCTATTTTTCCTGCTTCGCGATCACGACAAGATCATCAATGTACTACGACACATTTTGCCTTTATCTCGTAGCCAAGAAGATAAATTACTGCATGAAATCCAACAGGTATCTAAATCAGCAATTATGGGATCATTTCTTACTGCCATTGCCCAAGGCGTAGCGGGCGGATTTGCGATGTGGATCGTCGGCTTACCCGGACTTTTTTGGGGCACCATGATGGGCTTTGCCTCTTTTATTCCTTTAATTGGCACCGCCTTAATTTGGGTCCCAGCTACTCTCTATCTGTTTATTATTGGTGACACCGCTTGGGCATTGTTCTTATTAATCTGGAGTATTGCGATTGTTGGTTCGATTGATAACTTATTGCGTCCCCTACTGATGCAAGGCAGCGCAGGTATGAATACTTTAATGATCTTCTTCTCACTATTAGGGGGGATCCAGCTCTTTGGTTTGATAGGGTTAATCTACGGACCACTGATTTTTGCGATCACCATTGTTCTGTTTAACCTCTATGAAGAAGAATTTGCGGGCTTTTTAAATCAAAAAGACCGCCATTAAAGCGCTTCAAGCCAAGCGCTGATTATGCGAAAATCGTCCCCTTTATCGTTCACCACGAGTTTGTTATGTCACATTACACAGCCCCAAGTCAGATCACACAGCGTCAATTAGCTTATTTCGCTGGAAAAAAAGTCTTGGTCGCCGGGGAGGTGGAAGATAACTTTCCCATCGAGTTGAGCAAACACTGCGACTCCGTTACCGTATTTACTACCCATTATGGCTATTATCGTCAATTACAAGCGTCTTCTGCTGTAAAAAGTCATTTTGGCGCGGAATTAACCGCCGAGATCACGGCTGATTTATTGCTACTTTATTGGCCAAAAGCTAAATTAGAAGCGCAGTTTTTACTCGCTATGTTACTGGCCAAACTGCCAGCACACTGTGAAGTGATCGTCGTCGGTGAAAACCGCTCAGGGATAAAAGCGGTTGAAAAACTGTTTAGCCCTTATGGCGTGATAAAAAAATACGATTCTGCTCGTCGTTGTTCATTTTATTGGGGACAATGTACACAACCCGTTGCTGAATTTGACTTAGAAGATTGGTTTAAATCTTATACCGTCCATTACCAACAACACACACTGACTATTCGTAGCCTACCAGGGGTATTTAGCCATGGTGAATTCGATTTAGGTAGTCAGCTGCTGCTTGATAGCTTACCACCACTACAAGGTAAAATACTCGATTTTGGTTGTGGTGCTGGTGTGCTTGGTTGTGTGCTGAGTATGCTTAACCCTGAGATTCAGCTCGAAATGTGTGATATCAGCGCTCTTGCTATTCATTCTAGTCAAGCAACATTGGCGGCAAATGGCCTGACCGGACGAGTCTTTGCTTCCGATGTTTATTCAGATACTGACCGAGATTATCACTCAATTGTGACTAACCCACCCTTTCATTCAGGATTAGATACCAGCTATCGAGCAACAGAAACTTTATTACAGCAAGCTCCTAATTATCTGACCGCGTCTGGTCAACTGTTTGTCGTCGCTAATAATTTTCTCAAATACCCGCCATTAATAGAGCAAGCGTTCGGTAATTGTGTAACGCTAAATAAGACGGGTAAATTCTCAATTTATCACGCCAAAAAATAAGCCTAGCGCCCGTAAATTGCCGTTTTTAACGACAGTTTACGGGAGTAACATCAAAAATTTGCGCCCACCGACACGGTTTACTGTTAACTTACTTGTCAAAGTAAAAAAACACGTTAATTTCGTTATTTCCTACGCGTTACTTTATTCAATTTTCTCACTAAGGCTTTGTTGACTGTGAGCACCATTACAAATAACCCTTTGTTTAAATTTAAGTTTCATCGACAACATAAATTTAAACGCCTACAAAACACCCTGATGTTAGCGTTTCTGGCGCTGAGCTTGACTCCGCTGACGGTAACGGCCTTGTTCTTTCTTCATTCACACAGTAAAGACTTACAAGAACAAAGTACCTCACACCTTATTTCTGTACGTGATACCAAGCAGCAACAAATTATCGATTATCTCAGCGCCAAAGAATCTGAGGTAATGGGGTTTGTGCGTTCAGAACTCGCTTATGCTAGCGGTGGACGTTTTTATGGCCTAGTCAATGCTTTTCAGCGATTAGGAGAGAACATCGAGCAAGCTCGTCAACATGCTCAACAACGCTATATCCCAGGTTCTGGTGATCAAATTAGAACCTCTATTTTGCCCAAATCGAGCAGTTATGCGGGTAGTGAACGCTATCGTCTGCTACACAAACGTTATCATGCCAGCTATCTAGAGTTACTTAAACGATCGGATTTTGATGATATTCTTATCGTTGATTTACAAGGTAATGTGGTCTATTCAATTTTCAAACATGCTTACTATGGCACGAATCTACTGACCGATAATCAGCAGAACTCGCCTCTGGGACGAACGTTCCAACAACTAGAGCAGCAAGTCACTGAACAACGTAAAGTCAATGAAGATTATACACCGGTTATTCTGTCTGATTTTGCCGAAGAAAATGGACGCCAGTATGCTTGGATGGGTGCACCGATCATCCAGCAAGGCTATCTTCACAGTTATGCCATGTTCCGTCTACCAAATAATGGCATCACCAAATTAATTGCCGATCATAGTCAAGATTCAGCAAAAAGGACGTTATTGGTCGGCCAAGATCATCGTTCTCGCACACTGGCCTATCAACAAGCCGATGTCGATACCAGCAGTCAGGTGATTCAATTGGCACTCAATGGCTCACGCTCGGTCACAACCTATGAGAATACTCTCGGTGAAAAACAGATTGCCGCTTATGCACCGATTCATTTGCAAAATCTCAATTGGGCCTTAGTGGTCGAACTTCCAGAAAAAGAAGCCTTTGCCCGAGTAAGACAACTGGAAAAATTATTTATTTTCGCCATGTTAACGGCGATCATCTTAGTAGTCATCGCTTCTCACTACCTCTCTAACTTTATTACTCTCCCTTTGCTCAAGCTCACTTGGGCAGCAGAACGCGTCTCCGCTGGCGACTTAGATCAACCGATCATTCACACTCAACGACGGGACGAAATTGGCCGTTTGGCCGTCAGTTTTGAGAGAATGCAACGCTCAATCCGAGAAAAAATCCAACTAATAAAATCACAAAATATTGAGTTGGAAGATAATATCCAAGTGATTCGTAAACAAAATGATGATCTACAACTAGCCAACAAACTTAAAGATGAATTTTTAGCGACGACATCACATGAGCTACGGACTCCACTACACGGTATGATAGGCATTGCTGAAGCTTTGACTTCCGGTACCAATGGACCAATTAGCCCAGCTCATCGCTATCAACTCGACATTATTATTAATAGCGGTCAACGCCTTGCTAATCTTGTTGATGATCTGCTCGATTATCACAAAATGCGTTACGGTCATCTTGATATTGAAATTCAAGCGGTGAACCTATCCAACGCCACCCGAATGGTGCTTGAGCTGTCTCATCATCTGATCGGCAAAAAAACACTACGGATTATTAACCAAATTGCCGAGCAACCATTATGGGTGTCGGCTGATGCTCAGCGTCTTGAACAGGTGCTGTATAATCTGATTGGTAATGCAATAAAATATACCTCTGAAGGAAAAATTGTTATTTCAGCTACGCCAATGGAGCATCAAGTCAGAATCCAAGTTGTCGATACTGGGCAAGGAATCCCGGCAGAGCAGTTGGAGCATATTTTTGAGCCACTCATTCAAGCAGGAAATGATAGTAGCCGTTATCGTCAAGGTGCAGGCTTAGGATTGACGATCAGTCGTCAATTAATCGAATTAATGCAAGGCTCGTTATATGTCAGTAGTCAGCCGATGGTCGGCACCACTTTCAGCTTTACCCTCCCGCTCGCGACCTCGCAACAAATCGCTCAAGCTCAGCGTAGTCAAATTGCTCATTTTCAAGCACCAGAATTAACCTCAATTGACGACCTCGAACAACCGCAACAACCTGAAAATCCAGAAGGGCCTTTATTACTGATTGCTGATGATGAACCCGTTAACCTGCGTGTATTAGACAGCTTTTTACGTTTAGAGGGTTATCGTGTGCGAACAGCACTCGATGGACATGAGGTTATCGAAGCGATAACTAAAGAGAAACCTGAATTATTACTGCTCGATGTGATGATGCCCGGCATGAGCGGTTATCAGGTCTGTGAGCAATTAAGAGAACAATACGATCACGCACAATTACCGATTATTATGCTAACCGCATTAAATCAAAGCGATGATCGAATAAGAGGCTTTGCCGCAGGAGCCAATGACTACTTATCAAAGCCTTTTAATAAACAAGAACTTGCCGCTCGCATTAAAGCTCATTTAACCGCCAGTAAAGCAGAGCAACGCCGTATTGAAAATGCTCAACTTCAAAAAGAGCTCAAACAACGAGCCATGGTCGAAGCAAGTTTACTCGAAACTCAAGGCCGATTATTAGAACAACTGGACTCAGCACCTGAAGCAATTTTGTGTTTGCGCGAAGACAATAAAATTCGCTTTGCCAATGAAGCGGCTTGTAAGCTATTTAAACGTAGCCAAGAACAACTCAAACGTTCTAACGCCGAAGAGCTGATTGCGCCTAAATACTTACTGGTTGAGCAAGAGCATTATTGCGGAAACATTGATATTTATGTTGATGATGTCAGACAACATCTTTCCGCAGATGTACTGTGCTTACCGGAGGGGAATAGCTTCAAAAGTATGTATATTTTTAATGTCGGCGGCAATCTTAACGCCAACCGTATCCATCAACTGGAAACCGCTGTCGATGCTTTATCCAGTTATGCTTTTGCTGGTGATCGAGACAAACTTCAGCAGCTAAAAGAACTGGGAGGGGAATTTACTCGCATCGCAGAAAAAGTGGCCGGAGAAACTCAATCAAAACAGGCATTAATGCGCGCCGTGTTGGTCGATGCAATGACGAGTGCTCTCGATTACTGGGAAAAAGTCACTGGGCAAAGTAAGTTTACTTTTGCTGAACAAAGTGGATTATGGCGGGTTTATTTAGATCGTAGCACCTTACAAACTCGAACATTGGATAAATACTTACGTATTGAAACATTACCGAAAACTCCCCGTTGGCGTACGGTATTGAACTCTCTTGACTACATCCTAGATCATTGTCAAGAACAAGGTCCAGAACGCACCTATATCGAAGTACAACGAGATAAATTACAGCAATTACTAACCAGCGATTAAGTAACGAGGATTGTCTATCCTTCGTGTCGCTGTATCAAGCAAGTCTATTTAAATAGGCTTGCTTGATACGTTCAGCGCATCACGGGTCACTCAACGATCAAAGCCCCCCAATCATCAATGCTATCATCAATCTGACGTTGATTTTCTTATCAAAACAACCCTCTGATTTATCTCTCTATGCCAATAATTTTCCGGTGAAACCAGCAACAAATTCAGTATTGAATCTTGACTAACTGGGTAATAAGTCAAGTTTGCGAAGATAATCACAACAATTTGCCAGATTTAATTTATGAAGTGAAATTTCTACTTTTAACACCAGTGAGCAAGGTCTCAATAAAAAATTAAGATGAAAAAAGCCAATGAAATAAATAAAAATAAAGATAGTAAGCACTAACAAACTACAGGTGCAATGGCTAGGTTTGCGAAGTGAATCACTGTGCAATATTTCAACGTTCTTTCAGCCCTTAGGCTAATTTTAACAAAACTAACGTCAAACAAAGACATTTTGACGTTTTTAACGGGAATTGGAATTGATAATTTTCCTTGTAAGGTGTTTCCTTACCCCTGTCAACGACCTACAGGCCACTCATGCCATTAAGCTTTGACTTAAATGAACACATGAGGTGGGTCATTGCCGAGTGTTAATCCGATGATAACATTCAAACCCTATTCATATCCGTATGTGAAATGAAAGCAAATAGTAAGGAACAGCTATGCTTGCCAATATAAAAAAAACTGCCCTAGCCGCTGCCGTAATTACTGCAGCCGCGGCCGTGTCAGCTCCAGCGTTTGCACGCAGTGAGTTGACCATCGTACCTGATTTTTATCCAACCATGGTGCGCAACTTTAACCCTTACCTTGCCACGAATTTAAGAACAACCACTGACTTCATTTATGAACCATTGGTCATTTTTAATGAAATGCACGGTAATACTCCCGTCATGCGTTTAGCCGAAAACTTCTCCATGTCCGACGATTTAATGAGTGTCACTTTCGATATTCGTAAAGGCGTCAAATGGTCAGATGGTAAAGGCTTTAGCGCGAATGATGTGATTTTCTCATTCAATCTGGTGAAGGAAAAACCTGAACTTGATCAGCGCGGTATCAATAAGTGGGTAACCAGCGTTGAGAAAATTAACGATTACAAAGTGCGTTTTCGTTTAAGTGAAGCCAACTCCAACGTTCCTTATGAAATTGCTCAAGTACCAATTGTCGCTCAACATATCTGGAAGGATGTGAAAGAACCGACAACATTTACTAACCAAAACCCAGTTGGTACTGGTCCATTTACCGAAATTGATACCTTTACTCCACAGCTTTATATTCAATGTCGTAACCCGAACTACTGGGATGCCACAAGCCTAAAAGTAGACTGTTTACGCGTACCACAAATTGCCAATAACGACCAATTATTGGGACAAATCATTAACTCTGAGCTTGACTGGACATCCTCATTTGTTCCCGATATTGATCGTACTTATGCAGCCGCCAATCCAAACCACCATTACTGGTATCCAGCAGCAGGAACACAAGCGTTTATGATTAATTTCAAAAACGCCGATCCTGCAAAAAAAGAAGCATTGACGAACGTTGATTTCCGCCGTGCCTTCTCAATGGCGCTGGATCGTCAAACCATCATTGATATCGCTTTCTATGGCGGTGGTACGGTCAACGATTTTGCTTCTGGTCTCGGCTACGCGTTTGAAGCATGGTCAGATAAAGCGGTACACGATAAGTATAAAGGCTTCAATACCTACAATGTCGAAGGTGCCAAAGCGCTACTCGCCAAAGCTGGATTTAAAGATATTAACGGTAATGGTTTTGTCGAAACACCATCAGGTAAAACCTTTGAGTTGTTAATTCAATCGCCTAATGGCTGGACTGATTTCAATAACACGGTTCAGTTAGCAGTTGAACAGTTACAAGAAGTAGGCATTAGAGCTCGAGCACGTACGCCTGAGTTTGCCGTTTATAACCAAGCTATGCTTGAAGGCAACTACGATGTCGCTTATACCAACTACTTCCATGGTGCCGATCCTTACACTTATTGGAATAGTGGTTACAACTCAGCGTTACAGTCTGGTGATGGAATGCCTCGTTTTGCGATGCATTTCTTTAAAAATGAAGAACTTGATCGTCTACTCAACAGCTTCTACAAAACCGCAGACCGTAATGAACAGCTAGCGATTGCTCACAAAATCCAAAAGATCATCGCTGAAAATCAAGTCACTGTCCCTGTGCTTTCTGGCGCTTGGATGTACCAATACAACACCACGCGCTTTACTGGCTGGTGGAATGAAGAAAATCCAAAAGGCCGTCCAAGTATTTGGGCTGGTATCCCAGAGCGTTTACTGCATGTACTGGATTTAAAACCCGTTAAGTAAACGTTGATGACTGCGGCGCAGTAATGGCGCCGCTTTTAAAAATCCCCCTCTTATTAATGATAAGTATGGCGCGTGTCGTCAGGGGATTTCTCGCTCTCAACTTTCTGTGAGCGACCTGAATAATATAACCAAACGGCTCGGAGTTGCAGCTAGCCAACATTATCGCAGCTTCAAATAGCACAGGGTTATCAGGATGACTGGGTGAGTAAGGGGTAAGTTATGGGATATTTTTTAAGACGTTTGTCATTCTATTTTGCGGCGTTGCTGGTTGCAGCAACCCTCAATTTTATTATACCGCGAGCCATGCCCGGAGATCCGGTGACCATGATGTTCGCACACGCAACCGCCCAAGTGACACCAGAACGTATTGAAGCCATGAGACAACTGCTTGGCTTTGTCGATGGACCAATTTGGGTGCAATATTTTACCTATATGAAAAGCATCCTCAGTTGGGAGCTTGGAACATCAATCAAATTCTATCCATTAAGCGTTAATGAGCTTTTAGCGGGTGCTTTTGGTTGGTCACTATTCCTTGCTGGCACGGCGGTGATTATTTCATTTTCGATTGGCTCTATCCTCGGCATCTTTGCGGCTTGGAAACGAGGCAGTTACTACGACTCTTTTGTGACCCCTGGGATGCTGGTGATTCAAGCGGTTCCCCAAGTGGTTATTGCCATGCTCGCCATGTACACCTTTGCTATCGGCTTACGGTGGTTCCCAACTGGTTACGCTTACACACCAGGTACCATTCCGGACTGGACAAGCTGGGCCTTTATTAAAAACGTTGGATTTCACGCTGTCCTGCCTTTGCTTTGCGCCTCAATTGTGCAAATAGGGGGGTTCTTAGTCAACATGCGCAATAACATGATTAACTTATTGGCTGAAGATTACATCACGATGGCGAAAGGCAAAGGACTCAGTGAAAACCGAGTGGTATTTAACTACGCCGCACGTAATGCACTATTACCCAGCGTTACTGCCCTCTCAATGTCACTCGGCATGGCGATTGGTGGTCAATTAATTATTGAGATTATCTTCAACTACCCCGGCCTTGGTACAGTTTTGTTCAACGCAATCACTGCTCGCGATTATCAAGTATTGCAAGGCCAATTGATCATCATGACGCTCTTTATGCTGTTTTTTAACTTACTCGCCGACATGCTTTATGTTGTGCTCGACCCGCGTTTACGCCGGGGAGGTAAATAATTATGCAAGCACTCGTGAAACTTCTTCGTGGTAATAGAATGGCAATGATCGGGGTGATCATTCTTAGCCTCTTCCTGCTGATGGCCATTTTTGCACCATTAATTACCCAACATGCGCCAGATAAACGGACAGGAAATCCACATGAATACCCAAGCTTTATCGTCAAAGCCGCCAAAGCTAACCCAGACGGTTGGATAGCGACTAATCTGGGCAACGATCGTCGAACTTTGGCGATGTCCAAAAAAGAGAATCATGTGCTCGGTACTACTCGTATGGGACGAGATGTATGGGCGCAAGTGGCCTACGGAGCAAGAGTATCACTGGCGGTCGGTTTTGGTGCCGGGATCACCGTATGCTTTTTAGCGACAATTATTGGCGTCTCTGCGGGTTACTTTGGTGGAAAAATCGATGATTTTCTCACTGCAGCGATGAACATCATGCTGGTTATCCCCCAATACCCCTTGTTGTTTGTTGTTGCCGCCTTCATTGGTCAGGCAGGGCCTCTCACCATAGCGCTGATTATCGGTTGTACCTCCTGGGCTTGGGGCGCGCGGGTCGTACGAGCACAAACGATGGCACTGCGGGAAAAAGAGTTTGTTAAAGCGGCTGAAGTACTGGGTGAGTCTTCTTGGCGGATCATTTTTGTTGAAATTCTTCCTAACCTGATTTCGATTGTTGGGGCAAGTTTTATCGGCTCGGTGATGTACGCGATTATGATGGAAGCCACTATCTCCTTTCTAGGATTAGGTGATCCAAACACCATCAGTTGGGGCATCATGCTCTATAACGTACAAACCTCTTCATCAATGTTAATTGGCGCGTGGTGGGAACTCTTAGCACCTTGTCTTTCTTTAACTCTACTCGTCACTGGTTTAGCACTGCTTAACTTTGCGGTTGATGAAATAGCTAACCCGCAATTGCGTTCTCATAAAGGTATGAAGCGTTGGAAGAAGCTTGCCAAACAAGAGCGAAAAGAGCGTAAGCCAGCCATGCAACCTCAACAAGCCATTTGGAGCGGAGACAAATAATCATGACCCAACCCATTATCTCAATCCGCAACCTCTGTGTTGATTATATTACCGATGCTGGCGATGTTCGTGCTTGTAATAATGTCAGCTTTGATATTGCCCCTAAAGAAATCTTTGGCCTTGCTGGCGAATCTGGTTGTGGCAAATCGACCGTCGCTTTCTCGTTAATGCGTTTACATAAGCCGCCCGCGTTTATCACTGGAGGAGAAGTGATTTTCAACGGCGAAAATATATTGCAATACAGCGAAGAACGTATGCAATCCTTTCGCTGGAGCCAAATGTCGATGGTCTTCCAAAGTGCGATGAATGCGCTCAATCCAGTATTAACCATGGAAGAACAGTTTTGTGATGTGATCATGCGCCACACCAACATGAGCCGCTCACAAGCGAAACGGCGCGCTGAAGGTTTATTGGAGATTGTCGACATTCACCCCAGCCGTCTCAATGACTACCCACACCAGTTTTCTGGGGGAATGCGCCAACGGCTAGTGATTGCCATTGCTTTAGCGCTTAATCCGAAAATGATCATTATGGATGAGCCCACTACCGCATTGGATGTGGTAGTACAACGGGAGATCTTGCAAAAGATCTATGCGTTAAAGGAAGAATTCGGCTTCGCTATTTTGTTCATCACTCATGATCTGTCTTTGATGGTCGAGTTCTCGGATCGAATTGGGATTATGTACTCTGGTGAACTGATTGAGGTTGCCCCTTCTAAACAAATTTTAGAGACCCCCTATCACCCTTATACCAAAGGGCTAGGCAGTTCGTTCCCGCCCTTAACTGGGCCGAAAAATAAACTCACAGGAATCCCTGGCAATCCACTGAACTTATTGGAAATTCCCCATGGTTGCCGTTTTCAAGCTCGCTGCGATCGCGTTCATGATGCCTGCAGCAAAGTACCCACTGAGTTGCGTTTAATTGAACAAGGACGCTTCTCAAATTGCCATCTCTATGGTGAGCCGATTGCTCAGCAAAAAGCATGAGTATTGATGTAGGCAAACAACTGAATTTCTGGAGATAACAATGAGTAATGTATTAGGCCAACTGTTGGTGGAAGGTAAGAATCTCGTCAAGGATTTCCCACTCAATAGCAATAGTCTTAAACAACCAATGATGCGCGCCATCAATGACGTATCATTCAAAATGTACAAAAGTCGTGGTTTGTCAGTGGTCGGAGAGTCAGGCTCAGGAAAATCCACCACCGCAAAGATGATCGCCAAAATGTATGCCCCTAGTTCAGGAACGATTGAATACAAAGGCAGAGATATTCTTAACATTAAATCACGCTCAGATTTAATGCACTATCGCGAAGGCGTACAGATGGTTTGGCAAGATCCTTTTGGATCGCTCAATCCAACACACACCATTTTTCATCATATTGCTCGCCCATTGCTGATCCATAAAAAAGTCAGCTCTGGCAATAAAAAAGAGCTGCAAGAACGTGTCTATGATCTGCTTGAGCAGGTTGGTTTGATCCCCCCTAAAGAGACGGCTGAAAAATACCCCCACCAACTGTCTGGCGGGCAGCGGCAACGAGTTAATTTAGCTCGTAACATCGCTGTTGGTGCAGAAGTGGTACTGGCTGATGAGCCTACCTCTATGCTCGATGTATCGATTCGCGCCGGCGTTCTGAACCTAATGCAAGAGATGAAGTTTGAAAAGCAAATGTCTCTGCTCTACATCACTCATGATATCGCTACCGCCCGTTATATAGCGGAAGATCTGGCCGTAATGTATGTCGGTCATATGGTTGAATGGGGCGATACCGATGCGATTATTCACGACCCACAGCATCCTTATACTCAGTTATTGGTGTCTGCGGTACCCGATCCTAAAAAATCGATTCATGAGAAACTCAAAGGCAATAAAGGTGAAATTCCACTCTGGACTCCAAACTCGGTAGGCTGCCCTTTTGCTGGGCGGTGCATGCATGCAAGTGAACGCTGCCGAGAAAAACTGCCAGAGGTCACCCAATTATCGGAAAACCATTTTGTACGCTGTTATTTATTTGAACATTAAAACTGGCCTTATCGTTGACTCGCGACTTTGGGGTCACGATAAGGCAATGTCGAATCGCTATCTGCAAACAACTTGAAGCGGCAAATAAGCAACCAGTCAGTAAGCCCCAATTTCATAGATACATGATGTGATTAGAGGTAATACTGCAGCAGTAGCGTCAAGTAGCAAGGAGATAAATAACTATTGAATCATCAACATAACAACGATTTTGCGTGATGAATGGAGAGAGCAATGCAATTACTCACTAACCACCTTGGTTATGAAGCGTTGGGACCTAAACAGGCCGTATTATTGACCTATCAATCGGCTTTTTACGTTGAAGAAGCCCGCTTGGTTTGTGCGCATACACATCAAACGATGGCTAGTATTGCGATTGAATTTGGTGGACAAGTCGATGGTTGGCATCAAGGTCATTTTCATCGTCTCGATTTTTCGACCATCACGCAAGAGGGTCAATTCTATCTTTGTGTCGATAACGCACGCTCAGCCACTTTCACTATTCAATCTGGGCTACTGATGCAGCGTACCTTTTCAGATGTACTGCATTATTTTAAATCACAACGCTGTGCTGGCGTATTCGATAGACAAGATAAGCAAGTACCACTGCTGGGCACTTCACTCACTGCCGATGTGCACGGCGGCTGGTACGATGCTTCTGGTGACGTTAGTAAATACTTCAGTCACCTTTCTTACGCTAACTATTTGAACCCACAACAAACGCCTATGGTGGTATGGAATATGCTCAAAGGGTTAGCGCTTTTAAACCATCACTCGGGTTTTGCTGATTTCTCTCGCACTCGTCTCATGGAAGAGGCGTTGTTTGGTGCTGATTTTCTGCTTCGTATGCAAAACGCCGAGGGTTTTTTTTACGTTACTGTGTTTGACAAGTGGAGTAAAGATCCCAAACAACGTGAGATTTGTAGCTATGCCACTCAACAAGGCGACAAATCTAGCGATTATCAAGCTGGCTTTCGTCAAGGTGCCGGCGTTGCTATAGCCGCGCTAGCGGCGGCGGCTCGCTTATCCGAGCACGGCGAGTTTACTCAGCAGCAGTATCTAGAAGCAGCGCAGCGAGGTTATCAACATTTACTCACCGCCAACCTCACCTATCTTGATGATCAGCAAGAGAATATCATCGATGAATATTGCGCTCTATTAGCCAGTTGTGAGCTCTATAAAAGCACTCAACAAGACAACTATTTACTCGAAGCTCGCCAATGGGCTAAACGCTTATCAGCTCGTCAAATGAGTGATGAGCAGCATAGCTATTTTTGGTCAGCCAATCAGGATGGTTCACGCCCTTATTATCATGGGGTTGAAGCCGGCTTACCTGTGATCGCATTGTGTGAATATCTGGCGATTGAACCAGAACAATCAGAACGCCAATGTATGCAGCAGGTCGTCACTCAAGCCTGTCAATTTGAACTGACCATTAGCTCACAAGTACACAATCCCTTTGGTTATCCACGACAATACGTATGTGACACCAAAGGCGTCAAACGCAGTGCTTTTTTCATGCCTCACGACAACGAAACTGGATACTGGTGGCAGGGGGAAAATGCTCGCCTCGCGTCATTAGCTAGCATGGCTTACCTAGTACAACCTTATCTTACTGATAGCCGTCTTAGTCAGTCATTACTCGCACTAGCCAACCATTCACTGAATTGGATCTTGGGACTTAATCCTTACGACATCTGCATGCTCGATGGTCATGGCCTGCATAACCCCGATTACTTACCAGATTTGGGCTTTTTTAATGCCAAAGGCGGGATCTGCAATGGGATTACCGCGGGTTTTGACGATGAGCAAGATATCGCTTTTAACCCAGAACCACAAAAAGACGATTTGCTACAAAACTGGCGCTGGGCAGAACAATGGATGCCTCATGCAGCTTGGTATTTGCTAGCAATAACTACTCAGTTTTCTCACTTTCGCAGTGCAGGAGAATAGCCATGAGTGGACATCAAACTCACTACCTCAACGTCAATGAGAATAAGGATAGGGTATGAACTATCGGATGGATTTTGCTGTATTGAGCGAGCAAGCCAACCATTGCCGCTTCGGACTAACCCTGCATAATTTAAGCGATCAGCCACTGACGGATTGGCGCTTACATTTTGCCATTGAGCGCTATATTGACCCCAACTCACTCACTCAAGGTCAATTACAGCAAATCGGCAGCTTTTGCACTCTCGAGCCTAATTGTCAGATATTAGCTGCCAATAGCCACTTTTATTGTGAATTTACGATAAAAACCGCTCCATTCCATTTTTATACCGATGGCATTAAAGAGGCTTTTATCGAATATTCGAGTGCCAAGCAAATTCATCGCCAAGCCGTTACCGTCACCCCCATCGCTCTGCTATCTAGTCATAAACAGCGCTGTGTTATCGATACGGTTGAGCGCGCGGAGCTGTGCCTTATTCCTTATCCTAATCATCTACAGCGACTCGAAGGAGTGATGACTTTATCGCCGCAAAGTGGCTTAGTCGTCGACACCGACCTGGCTCATCACGCCAGTCAGTGGTTTCGAGAGCAGTTGATGGCGTTATACGCTTTCCCTATTGACGAGCAAGCGGAAGCCGCGCCGATCCTTTATTGTCTTAAACCGACACTTGATGAGCAAAGTTATCAGTTAGAGATAGGTGAAGAGGCTATTTTCGTCTACGCGAATAGTGAAACCGGCTTTATGTACGCCAGCGCCACGCTGTTACAATTAGCACAACAAAATGCTCAACAGCTCGATTTTCCATGCCTAAAAATCAGTGACGCTCCGCGCTTTCAATACCGAGGCATGATGCTCGATTGCGCGCGACATTTTCACTCTTTAGAAACGGTTAAACGCTTAATCAACCAACTGGCCCACTACAAATTCAATATTTTCCATTGGCATTTAACCGATGACGAAGGTTGGCGGATTGAAATTAAATCACTACCACAACTGACGGAGATTGGCGCATGGCGCGGTATGGATCTGGTATTAGAGCCGCAGTACAGCACGCTTACGGAACGTCATGGTGGATTTTATCGCCAGCATGAAATCAAAGAGGTGATTGCCTACGCCGCGGAGCGTGGGATCACCGTCATCCCAGAAATCGATATTCCCGGTCACAGCCGCGCGGCCATCAAATCACTGCCAGAATGGTTAATCGACAGGGAAGACCCATCCGCCTATCGCAGTATTCAATATTATACCGATAACGTGCTCTCTCCAGCCCTGCCGGGTACTTATCAGTTTATTGATCGCGTGTTAGAAGAGGTCGCTGCCTTGTTTCCAAGCCCATGGGTTCACATCGGTGGCGATGAAGTCCCTGAGGGTGTCTGGCTCAATAGTCCTAAATGCCAAGCATTAATGGCAGAGCATGGTTATACCAGTAGCCATGAATTACAAGGACATCTACTGCGTTATGCCGAGCAAAAACTGAAATCACTCGGTAAACGTATGGTCGGATGGGAAGAGGCCCATCATGGTAATAAAGTCAGTAAAGATACCGTGATCTACTCTTGGCTGTCGGAAAAAGCCGCTTTGCACTGCGCTAAGCAAGGCTTTGATGTGATCTTGCAACCGGGACAATTTACCTACTTAGACATAGTACAAGATTACGCGCCAGAAGAACCTGGTGTTGATTGGGCAGGAGTGACACCGCTAGAACGCGCTTATGGCTATGAGCCATTAGCTGAAGTCGCCGATAACGATCCGCTGCGTAAACGTATCCTCGGTATTCAATGCGCCCTATGGTGCGAACGAGTCAATAACCCATCACGTCTCGATTATATGATTTACCCACGCTTAACCGCTCTCGCCGAAGCTGGCTGGACGGAAAAACAACGCCGTGATTGGTCTGATTATCTCACACGTTTAAAAGGTCACCTGCCGCTACTTGATCAGCAAGGTATTGACTATCGCCATCCATGGCGAGCAAAGCTGCAGAACTAGATTCACACAACTCTTTATTTTTTATCTGCTCCATTGAGCAGTGTTTGAAAAGGAAAACATCATGAAATACGGCTATTTCGATAATGAAAATCGCGAATACGTCATTACCCGCCCCGACACACCAGCGCCGTGGACTAACTATCTTGGCACAGAAAAATTCTGCAGCGTGATTTCACACAACGCAGGAGGCTACGCTTTTTACCATTCACCTGAATACAACCGTATCACTAAGTTTCGCCCTAACTTTACCCAAGACCGTCCCGGTCACTATGTTTATTTACGTGATGACGCCAATGGTGAGTTCTGGTCTATTTCTTGGCAACCGGTAGCAAAAAGCCTTGCCCAAGCCAAATACGAAGTGCGTCATGGTTTATCTTATTCAAGCTTCAAATGCGAATACCAAGGCATTGTCGCCAGTAAAACCTTGTTTGTCCCCAAAGGAGAGGATGCCGAACTGTGGGATGTGGTGATTGAAAACACATCCAATGAAACTCGTACCATCAGTGCTTTCAACTATGTGGAATTTTCCTTTAGCCATATTAAATCCGATAACCAAAACCATCAGATGTCGCTCTATTCAGCGGGCACAGAATATAAAGACGGCGTCATTGAATACGATCTGTATTACAACACTGATGATTTCTTAGGTTTTTATTATCTCACCGCGACTTTCGATGCCGACAGCTATGACGGTCAACGTGACCAATTCCTCGGCATGTACCGTGATGAAGCCAACCCAATTGCGGTAGAGCAAGGTCGATGCTCGAACAGCGCACAAACTTGCTATAACCATTGTGGTGCGCTGCATAAACAGTTTGTCCTACAGCCTGGAGAAAAGGTTCGCTTTGCTGTGGTATTAGGGGTTGGTAAAGGTAATGGCGTCAGACTACGTGAAAAATATCAAGACCCACAGCAGGTTGATCAAGCATTAGCGGCGATCAAAGCTCACTGGGATGAGCGCTGCGCCAAGTTTCAAGTCAAATCCCCTAATTCCGGTTTAGATACCATGATTAACGCTTGGACTCTTTACCAAGCAGAAACCTGTGTGGTTTGGTCACGCTTTGCTTCTTTCATCGAAGTAGGTGGCCGTACTGGGCTTGGCTATCGTGATACCGCGCAAGATGCCATTTCAGTTCCTCATACCAACCCTGAAATGACCCGTAAACGCTTAGTTGATCTGCTGCGCGGTCAAGTAAAAGCGGGCTACGGTTTGCATCTTTTCGACCCAGATTGGTTTGATCCAGAAAAAGCCGATGTTAAACCATCAAAATCGCCAACCGTCGTCCCCACCCCATCGGATGACGATAAGATCCACGGCATCAAAGATACCTGCTCTGACGATCACCTATGGATTGTACCGACCATCTTAAATTACGTGAAAGAGACTGGCGATATGGCCTTTATCGATCAAGTGATCCCTTATGCCGATGGTGGTGATGCCACCGTATATCAGCACATGATGGCAGCGCTCGATTTCTCTGCCGAGTACGTGGGGCAAACCGGCATTTGTAAAGGTCTACGCGCCGACTGGAACGACTGTCTGAATCTCGGCGGTGGTGAATCAGCGATGGTGTCTTTTCTTCACTTCTGGGCACTAGAAGCATTCCTCGAACTGTCGCGATTCCGTCACGATGAAGCGGCCACCGATAAATACCAAGCCATGGCTAACGGGGTGCGCGCTGCCTGTGAAACCCATTTATGGGATGAACAAGGTCAGTGGTACATTCGCGGCCTGACTAAAGATGGCGATAAGATTGGTACTTTTGACCAAGTAGAAGGCAAAGTACATCTGGAATCCAATTCACTGGCGGTGCTGTCTGGTGCGGTGAGCCACGAACGTGGCATCAAAGCCATGGATGCGGTGTACGAGTACCTCTTCTCTCAATATGGTTTACATCTTAATGCGCCATCGTTTGCCACCCCGAACGATGATATTGGTTTTGTGACCCGTGTTTATCAAGGGGTAAAAGAAAATGGCGCGATTTTCTCTCACCCTAACCCTTGGGCTTGGGTTGCAGAAGCAAAACTCGGCCGCGGCGATCGAGCAATGGAATTGTACGATGCGCTCAATCCTTATAATCAAAACGATCATATTGAAACCCGTGTTGCTGAGCCCTACTCCTATGTACAGTTCATCATGGGTCGCGATCATAAAGATCATGGTCGCGCCAACCATCCTTGGCTAACTGGTACTTCTGGTTGGGCTTACTACGCCACCACCAATTTTATTTTGGGGATTCGCACTGGCTTTGAAGGCTTAGACGTCGATCCTTGTATTCCAACCTCATGGCCTGGCTTTGAAGTTACCCGCCAATGGCGCGATGCGACCTATCAGATCAAGGTGGAAAACCCCGATCGCGTCTCTAAAGGCGTGAAGTCGATTATTTTGAATGGCCAAAAAATTAACGGGCCGATCCCAGTGCAAGCGGCAGGCTCAGTCAATCAAGTCATCGTCACAATGGGCTAAACAGCTTGGGGCGCATTTTTGCGCCCCTCTAAGGAGAGAAGCATGATTCAATTTGGTACCGGAGGCTGGCGAGCCTTTATTGGTGAAGAGTTTACCAAAGACAATGTACGCATCGTCGCACAAGCGCTGGCTAATATCATTCAGCAAGAACAGGTCGCCGAGCAAGGTTTTGTGATTGGCTACGATCGCCGCTTTTTATCCGATAAAGCCGGACGCTGGTTTGCCGAAGTCTTAGCCGCTAATGGCATAGTGGTGAGTTTTATTAATAAGTTTGTCCCTACACCTGTGGTGATGTTTCAAGCAAAAGTCATGAACTGTGCTTATTCTGCTTGCATTACTGCTTCGCATAATCCGGCCGATTATAATGGCATTAAAGTGTTTATCCGTGGTGGGCGTGATGCTGATGAAGTCATTACTAAAAAGATTGAACAACAGATAGCCACGCTGACACTGAGTGACGTTCGCTCGCTCGATTTTGATCAAGCGGTAGCCGAGCAACAAATAATCAACATTAATCCAATGAATGATTTTGTCGATTCGATCATTAACTTGATTGATATTGACGCAATCCGTAAAGCAAATTTACGAGTATTGATCGATCCTATGTTTGGTGTGGCGAAAAATGCACTACAAACCGTCCTGATCAATGGCCGTTGTGATGTCGATGTGATCAATGATGGGAAAAACCCTGACTTTGGCGGATTAATGCCATCGCCTAGTGCCGCCACCTTGTATCGCCTGCAACACCTAGTAAAAAATGAAGGTTATGACATTGGCATTGGTACCGATGGCGATGCGGATCGACTGGGGATCATTGATGAAAAAGGTCATTTTATTCATCCCAACGAAGTGCTAATGCTGCTTTACTATTACTTACTGGAATATAAAGGCTGGAAAGGCTCGGTAGTACGTAATATCGCTACCACGCATTTATTGGATAAAATTGCCGCTGATCATGGCGAGCAATGTTTTGAAGTTCCGGTTGGCTTTAAGCATATTTCTTCGCAAATGGAAGCTGTCGATGCTTTGATTGGTGGTGAAAGCTCTGGCGGCTTAACCATTCGTGGTCATATCAAAGGTAAAGATGGGGTATTTGCTTCCAGCTTATTGGTGGAAATGCTCAGCGTCACTGGTAAAAAACTCTCAGAATTGCTGCAAGAAATCTACTGTCGCTATGGTTATGCTTACACCGCTGAAGGAGATTGTAAATTTAATCCACAGCAAAAAGCCTCCCTCTATCACAAACTGTACGTCGAAAAACAGCTGCCCAACTTTGACCAGGAAATTGCAAAAGTGAGCTACGAAGATGGGGCGAAAGTCTATTTCAGCAACGGAGGCTGGATCATTGCTCGTTTTTCCGGCACTGAACCTTTGCTAAGGATCTTTGCCGAGATGGCAGATAAACCCACCGCTGAGCGATTAGTCGACCAAATGAAAGCGTTTTTACAACTTTAAATCCAGTCAACGTTCAATAGGTATATTGGATGCAAAATGTAGAAGTGAAAGCTATCGTGCTTTCACTTCTTGCTCTCAAATAAAGACGAGCTGCCCAGCACTTTTATCTCTCTATCTTTTAATGAAAGCCAGACCGCTTTCTCGCTTTCTTAATCATACAATTTGTTACAATTACTCAGTTTTGAGCTTTATTGTTTTATTTCAAGGTATTAAATCACATTCTTTCTTTTTGCAATTTTCCTCTCTGGGTAACTATTGACCCAGGGAGTACGATTAATAATAATTATCAAACTTATTTATATAATAGTATCGATAACGCTTAATGCCATTCCATTGCAGTAAGTAAGTTAAATACCGTCGATTGTCCTACTCTTTGAGATAAAAGGTTTATTCATGCAAAAGAAGTTGCTCTCAGCTGTCGCTTTAGTCAGTAGTTTAATTACCGCACCATTACTCCACGCACAAGACATCACGCTTTACTCTGGCCGTGGTGAAACGCTTGTTAAGCCTATCATTGAACAATTTGAAAAGCAGAGTGGCATTAAAGTTAACGTACGTTACGGTGATACCGCTCAACTTGCGGTGTTATTACAAGAAGAAGGCGCTCGCTCACCTGCCGATGTGTATTGGGGACAAGATGCAGGCGCAATGGGTGCCCTAGCTAATGCAGGCTTACTAGCAACGTTGCCAGAAGCGCTTTACAAACAGCTACCTGAAATTTATACCAGCAAAACGGGTCAATGGGTTGCCGCGAGTGGCCGCTCACGCGTTATCGCTTATTCGACTGAACGTGCATCTGCGGAAGACATTCCAGCCTCTGTGTTTGATTTGACCTCAGAAAAATACAAAGGCCGCTTTGGTCTAGCACCCACTAACGGTGGTTTCCAGTCATTCGTTACCGCGATGCGAGTACAACATGGTGACGAGAAAACCTTGGCGTGGTTAAAAGCGATGAAAGCCAACCAGCCGAAAATTTATCGTAATAACACCACTCAAGTACAAGCGATTGGTGACGGCGAAATCGATTTTGCCTTAGTCAATAACTACTACTTACCTCGCTTTGTTGCTGCCAATGCTAACTTCCCAGCCAAACAGACGTACTTTGCTGAAGGTGATATTGGTAACTTAGTTAATGTTGCGGGTGTTGCTGTTTTAAAAAGCAGTAAAAAACAGCCTCAAGCGATTCAATTTATTGAGTACATGTTGTCTCCTGCCGCTCAACAATACTTCACCTCTGTCGTTGGTGAATACCCAGTCACTCAGGGCATTATTCCTAACCCTGTATTGGGTGAGCTAGATACGCTATTGCAAGCGGCACCAAGTATTGATCTCGATCAACTGGCTGATTTACAAGGTACCTTAAAACTGTTGCGTGACGCAGGTTTGCTATAAGTTTTACGATAATTTCGTACCTTATTCATTACCCTTAATGGTAATATCTCGACCACAAAGCCAGTGCGCAAGCATTGGCTTTGCTATTTAATCGTAATCTATAGTATGCAACTTGGCCCTATGATTTGGCCTTGATCAGACTGTCTCCGTCTCAGCGCCATCACGCTCAATCAGAGATAGCAATAATTAGCAAACTCCACCAAGGACGCTGAATACAGGTAGTAACTCCTATGAGTGTTTCATCACAACCAGACTTTTCAATACGAGCGATTGGTCAACGTCCCCCGCTTTATTTACTGCTCAGTGCTGGTTTTATCTCGCTATTGATGATCATCCCACTGTTTTACTTAGTTCTGCGTGCATCACAAGCTGATTATGATCAGCTCGTTGAATTGGTATTTCGAGCCCGTAATTGGCAACTTTTGCTCAATACATTATCCCTTACCTCTGGCGTACTCGCCGTTTGTACCTTTTTAGCACTGCCCATGGCGTGGTTAGTTACCCGTACTTCGATCGCAGGGAAGAAACTGTTAACCATTCTAGCGATTGTTCCCCTTGCCATACCAGGCTATGTGATGGCCTACGCGCTACTTGGTATCGGTGGCAATATGGGTGCATTAGCTCATCTATTTGATATTCGAATCAATAATATCTCCGGCTATTGGGGCGCAGTATGGGCACTGTCGCTCTATACTTATCCTTATATTTTTTTAAACCTACGCGCCGCGCTGTTAGGGCTAGACAGTAGCTTAGAAGAGAGCGCCTACAGCCTTGGTTATTCACGATTAGCCACCTTTCGTTTTGTGATGCTACCGCATTTACTACCAGCGCTACTGGCTGGCTATATGGTGGTGGCTCTTTATGTGCTGGGCGATTTTGGCGCGGTAGCATTAATGCGCTATGAAGCGTTTAGCTTTGCCATTTTCAACCAATATTCAGGGGCGTTTGATCGCATTTACGCCGCTTGGCTATCACTGATGTTACTGGCCCTAGCGGGTAGCTTCCTATTCATTGAATATTCATTGCTAAAGAAAAAAAGACTCTCCAGTGTCGGCAGTGGCGTCACACGTCATGCAAAACTACTAGCCTTAGGAGCTTGGACTCCCGCCGCATGGATCTATATTACCCTAGTATTCTCAGCTTCAATCGGCTTACCATTAGCCATGCTTAGCTATTGGATGATCGTGATACCACCGGATGTCAGTTTACTGATGCAAGTCCCTTTTACTTTTGCTCGCTCTGCCTTTGCTGCTGCACCAGCTGCTTTACTGGCCGCCTTGATGGCGTTACCACTGTGCTATTTAGCCACTCGCTATCCATCCGCACTAACACGTATGATGGAACGCAGTGCTTATATCGGTTATGCATTACCACCTTTAACCCTCGCTTTAGCCATGGTGTTTTTTGCTCTGCATAGTGCGTTTTTCTTATACCAAACCTTAGCATTACTGATTCTAACTTGGAGTTTGGCAACCCTTGCCCTCGCAATGGGCCCCATTCGCAGTGCACTGATCCAAACTCGGAAAAATACCGAAGAAGCGGCACAATCTTTAGGTTATAGTCCAAGTGCTAGCTTTTTTTATGTGGTCCTGCCTCGCTTAAGACGCGGCATTTTAGCGTCCATCGCTTTAGTGTTTCTGTTCTGCATGAAAGAATTACCAATCACCTTCTTACTCGCTCCAACGGGATATCACACTTTAGCGGTAACCGTGTTCTCACGCACATCAGAAGGGATGATGGCAGAGGCTGCGCCTTTTGCTACGGCTATTGTTTTATTTTCTAGTTTATCGATCGGTTTAATTTTAAATCGCGAAAAGATCAAAGGAACCCAATGAGCTCATATCAACTTGTTATCGACGCTATGCAAGACACGCTACCAGTCGAAAAAGCGCCAGATTGCCAATACCAAATTGAAGCTCAGCAGTTAAGCAAATGGTTCACCGACGGCGAGCAACCAGCGGTCTCTGATGTTTCTTTTCAACTGCAAGCTGGTGAGATTTTGGCCTTACTAGGCCCTAGTGGCTGCGGAAAAACCACGACATTACGCATGTTGGCCGGCTTTGAACAACCGAATTCAGGGCAAATTGCTCTGCATGGCAAAGACATGACCAAGCTACCAGCGCAAGAGCGTAACATCGGTATTGTCTTTCAAGATTATGCGTTATTTCCACATATGACAGTGGAACAAAATATCATGTTTGCCATGCGCACAACCCCGAAACCCCAACGCGCTAAAAAAGCTATCCCTTGGTTAGAGCTAATGGGTCTGAGCCATTTATGTCATCGTTATCCCAACGAGTTATCTGGCGGTCAGCAGCAACGTGTAGCACTCGCTCGCACCTTAGCCGCTGAGCCCGACTTAGTATTGCTTGATGAACCGTTTAGTAACCTTGATGCAGCGCTTCGTGAAGCCACACGTAATGAGATGCGTCAATTATTTAAACGCTCAGGAACAACGGTCATCTTAGTCACTCATGATCAAGCCGAAGCGCTATGCTTCGCCGATAAAATTGGCGTCATGCGGCAAGGTCAATTAGTACAAATCGGCACACCACAACAAGTCTATCAACAGCCTATCAATGCCTTTGTTGCCCAGTTTTTAGGTCACACCAATTTAATTACGGGTCAAGTTGATGGCGATCAAGTACAAACTCGCTTAGGTAATATCACGCTGCCCGGATTGTCTGAACCCAGTGTCACCCTTTCCATTCGTCCAGAAGATATTCAACTGAGCAGCCAGCTAAACGAGCGGCAGACACAAGCGACGGTGATCAGTCGTGAGTTTCGTGGTCATGATTATTTTTATACTCTACAGCTCGATGAGCTCACTTTATCGGTGATCACTAACCGCCACGCTGAATTTGCTGTGGGTCAAACGGTCGCCATCACCCATATTGCTTATGCTTGTCGTTTACTGGCATAAAAAATCCCCTTACTGATTTCTCAGTAAGGGGATAACTCAAATTAATATCACTATTTTAGAGTCACAAACTCAGGGTAAGCATCAACGCCACAGTCATGAATATCCATACCTTGCATTTCTTCTTCTTCTGAGACTCGAATACCAATCGTCGCTTTGAGAATAGCCCACACCACTAAGCTAGCCGTAAACACCCAAGCAAAAATCACCGCCGCACCGAATAATTGAGCCGTTAACGTCGCTTCAGGGTTACTTAAAGGCACCACCAGCAAACCAAACAAACCACACACACCGTGTACTGAAATAGCACCGACCGGATCATCAATGCGAAGTTTATCTAAACCAACGATACTAAACACCACTATCACTCCAGCCACTGCGCCAATCGCAACCGAATAGAGGGGCGATGGTGACAGAGGATCGGCGGTGATCGCCACCAAACCCGCTAATGCACCATTAAGGATCATCGTCAGATCGGCTTTACCCCAAGTAGTTTTGCATACCAGTAGCGCTGCAATCGCTCCCGCTGCCGCTGCCGCATTAGTATTGAGGAAAACTTGCGCTACCGCGGTTGCGTTTTCAAAGTCCGACACCATCAATTGTGATCCGCCGTTAAAACCAAACCAGCCAAACCATAGAATAAAAGTACCTAAGGTTGCTAATGGCATGTTTGAACCTGGAATTGGGAAAATTTGACCATTTTTGCCGTATTTACCTTTACGAGCACCAAGTAAAAGCACACCCGCTAAAGCCGCAGAAGCACCGGCCATATGGACAATCCCAGAACCAGCAAAATCACTGTACCCTGCGGCATCTAAAAAGCCACCGCCCCATGTCCAGTAGCCTGAAACCGGATAAATAAATGCCGTCAGTACTAATGCAAAAATCAAAAATGCCCACAGCTTCATTCGCTCAGCCACAGCGCCAGAGACCACTGACATTGCGGTGGCGACAAATACCACTTGGAAGAAGAAATCCGCTTGTAAGGCAAAATCTGCGCCTTCTTCTTGGCTGCCAATCAAGCCACCTAAGGAAGGAAATAAGCCACCTTCCGTATTATCCACATACATAATGTGATAACCAACAATCAAAAAGGTGGTACAAGCTATCGCGTATAAGACAAAGTTTTTGGTTAAAATTTCGGTGGTGTTCTTAGAGCGAACTAAACCCGCTTCTAACATGGCAAATCCAGCCGCCATCCACATCACTAATGCGCCAGAAATTAATAAAAAGAACGTATCCAGTGCATAGCGCAGCTCAGTTACTGTCAGTGACAATTCCATAGTCATATTCTCCAATCCATTGAATGTTAAAGCGCTTCACTGTCGGTTTCGCCAGTACGAATGCGAACCGCGTGGCTTAAATCATAAACAAAAATTTTGCCATCACCGATTTTCCCGGTGTGCGCTGCTTTAATGATCGCTTCAAGAACGCGATCAACATTATCAGCTTGAGTGGCAATTTCTAATTTCACCTTGGGTAAAAAATCCACTTGGTATTCAGCACCACGGTACAACTCGGTGTGGCCTTTTTGACGTCCAAAACCTTTAACTTCCGTTACCGTCATCCCTTCAATACCAACATCCGCTAAAGCCTCACGTACATCATCAAGTTTAAAAGGTTTAATTATCGCGTTAATCAGTTTCATCGTATCCTCTCAATCGCAGTCATCCATGTCCTACTCATACAATCCAAGGTACGTGCCAACTTTTTAACTTATTGTTTATAAAATAAATTAAGCTAAAAATTGATGCTTTAAATAAGCAAAACGCACCATAAAGGTGCGTTAATTCCCACTATTGAAGCAACCGCTTCACGTTTCACTGATATTGTGCAACATATTGTCAGCCTCGACCTAACCGAGCGAAGTCGGCCGATAGCGAATAAATTCACACCACTGCTCAATCATCAAGATAAAATCATCCAAACCACAGCTCGCTGTGCTTTCACAATCATAAAAATCAAAGTCACTCTCGACGTCTAACTCATCCTCATGCGACAACACATTGGCTTGCACAGTCACTTCATCGGCTAGGATCATCAAGCTAATTTCACGCCCTTCTAATACTTGCTCTTGGCTCGGCGCTTGCTCGGCTTGATGAATGGCTTGTAACACGTAATCGACTTTTTGACGGTCATGACTGATCTCTTCTTGCAGCCAGCGGCCAATGATTTCGTGACCCATTGAAAATGAACAGTAATAGCTGCCATCAAGGGTATTTTTTTTAAATTCGTAGTCCATCAGGTTCTCTGCAATTGCTACTTGGGGATACATATAATCTTGTTATTATCGGTGATTATCGATAGTAAAGAAACACAAGCTCTCCATTGACCTAGTAATGGTTTAGTCTAGTGAATAGCCTCTCTCCATAAGGTGTAATAATGAAAATTGTCATTGCTCCCGATTCTTATAAAGAAAGCTTAACCGCGATGCAGGTAGCCACTGCAATAGAAAATGGCTGCAAACACGTTTTCCCTGATGCGCATTACATTAAGTTACCTATGGCTGATGGTGGAGAAGGCACGGTTCAATCGCTGATTGACGCCACTGGAGGATCTATTTTTACCGCCTCGGTGACAGGTCCTTTAGGTGAACAAGTTGAAGGCTTCTACGGATTGATGGGCGATGGAAAAACCGCCGTGATAGAAATGGCGGCCGCTTCTGGTTTACACCTTGTCGCGCCAGAGCTGCGCAACCCAATGAAAACCACCAGCTATGGCACCGGTGAACTGATCAAAGCCGCACTTGATCACGGGGTTGAGCAGATCATCATAGGGATTGGTGGCAGCGCCACTAACGACGCTGGTTTAGGCATGGCGCAAGCATTAGGGTTTAAAATGCTGGATGCACAAGGGGATGACTTAGGTTTTGGTGGTGAAGCGCTGGCTAAGCTGGCTCGTATTGATACCTCTGCTATCGACCCACGCTTGGCTAACATCACGCTACAAGTGGCTTGTGATGTGGATAATCCTTTATGTGGTGAGCAAGGGGCAACACAGATATTTGGCCCACAAAAAGGCGCGACATCAGAGATGATTGTGCAGCTTGATGCCAACCTTGCCCATTACGCGCAGATCATCAAAACGCAACTGGCAATCGATGTCAAAGATATCCCCGGCGCAGGCGCGGCGGGAGGTTTAGGAGCAGCGCTGATTGGCCTACTTGGTGCAAGCCTGCGTCCCGGCATTGAGATTGTTATGGAAGCCGTTAATCTGAGTGATATGGTCAAAGATGCTGATTTAGTGATTACTGGAGAAGGACGTATTGATAGTCAAACTATTTATGGCAAAACGCCCATCGGGGTCGCGCGAACCGCCAAACGTTTTTCGGTGCCAGTCATCGGCATTGCTGGAAGCTTGTCTGCCGATTGCGGCGTTGTGCATCAACATGGGATGGATGCCGTGTTCAGTGTTGTACCAGGTTGCGTTGACTTAACAACCGCTTTTGCCGAGGCCGCGCACAATATCGAGCTCACTGCACGTAATGTGGCCGCGGTGTTTGGTTTAGCTCTCACTAACAACCCGTTAGCAACACACCATAACCGCTAATATTAAGGAAAAAATGCCAGTGACCGTCAGGATCACTGGCATTATCTATTCACGACTTGTCACTCAATATGACTATTAGAAAGTATAGTTAGCCGAGATCCATAAACGACGTCCTTCTAAAATCGCACCTTTGGTCGACTGTTGAAGATTACTGTACTGACTCGCGTAGTAGGTATCACCATCGTACTCATAAGCGGTAAACTTACGAAAATCTTGGTTAAATAAGTTATAGATTGTTGCATTAACACTGAAGTTTTTATTGATCCGATAAGCACCACCCAGATCAAACAGGGTATACGCTTTAATATCACCTACCGCATCGTACATCGCCTTATTAGCGGCTGAGAGATCTTCCACTAAACCATTAAAACGACGGCTCTCGCCACGATAATTCACCGCCAACCAAACATTGGCTTGCTCAGTCGCAGCCCAGTTCACTTTCGCACTGGCTTTGTGTTTTGGTGTATCACTCAGCTCGCCAGCAACCTTACCTTTTTCCTTAATTTCCGTTTCAGTAAAGGTGTAGTTCATCGAGAAATTCACGGTGTCGAGTAATGGCATCGCAAAGGCAAATTCCACACCACGACTGTAAGCTTCATCAACGTTAGTTTGTTGGCTAAAGGTATCTTGAGTCCAGTTATCACCATAACTCACGCAGCCAGGACGGTTCGGATTGGTCGATGAGAAACAGTTGTACAATGGTGTACCCGTTGAGATCTTATCATCAAACTGGTTATGGAATAGTGTGATATTGGTCGTAATGCCTTGCTCACCATTGTAGTAAAAACCAAGCTCGGTAGTACGAGTGGTCTCTGGTTTTAGATCCGGAGAACCGATGGTAATTTGTGTCCCTTGCCCGGTAATCCCATTAATGCCACTGTGCAACTCATTAACTTGTGGCGCTTTATAACCGGTACTCACACCACCTTTGACTGTCATTGTCGGGCTCAGACTGTACACTGCATAGGCACGAGGACTGAAGTGGCTACCAAAAGCATCATGATGATCGTAACGTCCACCTAAAGTCAGGCTTAAAGCATCTGTGATTAACCATTCATCTTCGGCAAACAGTGACCACGTTTTTTGCTCAAAATCTTCACTGACCATACCGTCAGTCATAGAAGCATTCCAGTACTGTGCTCCCACTGTCAGGTAATGATCATCACCGATGGTTGTATTAAGTTTGGTATCAAAGACAATATTGGTGGTTTCTAATTCACGCTTATCTTTGACATTCTTACCAGGGATACCACTCGGACGATTTGGATTTCCCGGAATGGTGCGACCAATGGTCTCGGAAACGTTATACATCACGCTCGATTCCCATACCCCTAAATCCACTTGCGAAGTATGACCGAGTGCAAACTGACGGTTTTCATAGCGTAACTCGTCAGCATAACCGCGCCAATTGGTTGCGGTATCATTGTTGCTTAGTTTACGATTGTCTGGGGTACCGTTATCGTAATTCTGACGAGATAGGTCCATATCGAACCATAAGTTATGATCCTCTATCGCAATGTAATCAAAGCGAGTACCAAAGGTATAGTTTTCATTATCGACTTTGCTTTGCCCACGAGCGTCTAGTTCGCGACCATCCGCCCCCTGCGCAGTAAGATTAGATTCATTACGTTTATAAAAACTACCGCGAACGGCTAGACCTAGTGTATCCGCGATCAGCGGACCACTGGTATGTAAACTGGTTTTATGAGTATCACCAAATTCACGCTCTTGCTGCCAAGTATAATCTTGCGTGATCGATGTATTCCAAGTGTCGGTCACTTTACGGGTAATAATATTGATAACCCCGCCCATCGCATCTGAGCCATAGAGCGTTGACATCGGGCCACGAACAATTTCAATTCGTTCAATGGCATTAACTGGTGGCATGACGCCTCCCGACATCTCACCAAAGCCATTTGGCGTGATATTTCCCGCGACATTTTGTCTGCGACCATCAATCAAAATCAGCGTATATTCAGATGGCATACCACGGATACTGATGTTCAAGCCACCGGTTTTTCCAGTATTACCAAAAACATCAATCCCTTCTTGATCTTGTAGCGCTTCAGCAAGATTAGCAAAACGCTTCATTTCCAGATCAGCACGGGAGATCACACTGATCGTAGCGGGAGCATGAGTCAATTTCTTTTCAAAACCAGAAGCGGTGACGACCATTACTTCATCCGCTTTACTTTCCACTTGGGCCAACACAGGCAAATGACACAGCGAGGCAATCGCCACCGCTAAGCTCGTTTTACGAGTTAACAACATGGTTCTATTCCTTTCTCTTATTGCATAATGCCCATTGTTTGGTCCAAGGAGGCTATCATCATGATTGCAGCATAACTGCGGCTTCACGTTGGTTGGGAATAAATGGGCTTGAATTACCACCGAAAGGAATCTAACTAATAATAATTATCAATTGTATTTACTTTACATTCTTTACACTAATGAAGGGAACTTTTCTTAACATCCTCATTCCGAATCGCTTTGGGTAGCTTAACTACTGATTTTCGACCCTCAGAGTAAAGCGTTAATGCTGACTGTTGTTCGACGCCTAAGGAAGGTAGACAGGAAAACTCAGGGTGACAACTAAACCTTGGTTATTTTCAGCACTGACATGACCATGCATTTTTTCGACGGCTTGCTGAACAATAGATAAACCTAAACCATAGCCATGACGTGAAAATAAAACCGTTTGATAAAAAGGACGAAAAATTGCCTCTAATTGTTCATTAGCTACCCCTGGACCATCATCCATCACGATGATCTTAACTTGTCGATCCTGCTTTTCCGTCATCACTGTAATACAACACTGTTCACCTGCGTATTTAGTCGCATTGGTCAATAAGTTATCCAAAATACTACCGAGTAACACTCGATCGCCCCGTATCCATTCATTTTGCCCACTCGGCACCAATCGTAGTTGCTGAGTGGGTTGTAAATGAGGACGAAACTGCTCGATTTTCTGACTTAAATACGCCTGCACATCCAGAGGTTGTAATACCACATTACAATGACAGCTTTGCAAGCGACTGAGTTCAAGGATTTTCTCAATCATTGAATCCATTAACTGAGCTTCTTGTTCTGCGCGCACTAACCATTGGCTGCGCTCTTCATTCACCTCTGTATGACTGGCTAAATGCAGGGCTAAAGCTTGCCGAGTCAGTGGCGTTTTTAACTCATGAGATAGGGTGCGAACCAATTTTTTCTGCTCTTCAATCAAGCCTTGGATCTGCTCAGCCATGTTATCGAAATCAGCCGCCAGTTGTTGAAACTCTCGCGGACTTCGGCCGATTGACTGTGACACTCGCGTCTCTGTCAGTCCCTGAGCTACTGCACGACTGGCACACTGTAAACGCGCCAATGGCCTTTGTAATTGACGGCTTAATACCCACGACATTAAGGTTAAAATTAATAAGCTGAGCAACAGGTTTGTTGACCAAAGATAATACCCAGCTCGTGATGCGGGATGTTGTTGCCATGGTAACTGAACCATTAATGAATGGCCCTCAGTCATCGGCACAATGATCATCGGCTTTGAGACACGAGTTCCCATAGGCTCACTAAGCTGACGAGCGTTGCGCATTTTCATCTGCACATGGGGATGAATATCTCGCTCACTCAGTACATGATTAGCACCGTCTATCACGTACAACAAATAAGGTTGAGACATCTCCCATTGCGCTAACGCCTCTGCACCGAGCTGACGCTGTTGATCGGCAATGGTGCTTAATTGCTGTAACTCTCGTTGAATTTTATTGGGTAGGGTTAAGAAACGCTCGTAGAGCACCATTTCTACAGCGGTAAAAGAGAGCAAGATCAGCAGTACACTGAGTGCTAAACTGGCAAAAAGACGCACAACTAATCGTTGATAAAAGCCTTTTCCTGAAAAAAAACACCACCGTCTTTTATTGAGCATGAACACTGGCGAACTGATATCCTACACCTCGAGCTGTACGAATGGTGGATTTAGGCCATCCTGCTTGCGATAATTTACGGCGTATATTACTGATATGCATATCTAAATTACGATCAAACGGACACAGCTCTCGTTTTAACACTTGATGTTGGAGCTCAGATTTAGAGATCACTTTCTGCGGATTAGCCGCCAGATAAGTAACCAGATCCAGTTCAGTTTGAGTAAACGGTAGCCGACGCAAGGTATCAATATGCGCCGACAGCGGTCCAGAAAAATTCAGTGCAAAATGATGGGTATGGCGCTGTTTCTCTAGAGCGACTCGACGCAACGTCGCTTTGATCAGAGTCAGGAGTTTAGGAATACTGAATGGCTTGGTTAAATAATGATCCGCTCCGGCTTCATAACCATCGATTTTTGCCGCTTCATCCGCAAACGCGCTGATCATCACAATCGGAGTCGAAAAACGCTGACAGATACGTCTTGCCGCCTGCAACCCATTGAGTTTAGGCATCATCACATCGAGTAACACGAGATCAAAGGGATGATTGGCGAGCTGAGTTAACGCTTGCTCGCCGTCATGAGCACAGATGACTTGATAGCCTTCATTGACTAACACGGATTCGAGCAGTTGGCACATCATCGGATCATCATCAGCAATTAAAATGGTCGGCATGAGCTTAATAATAACAAATAGGAATTGTTATTATTCTATTTATTATTAACTCAAATACAAGCAAAACAGCCGATAGCCCTTATACGGGTTAATCTAGATCAATTTGCCAACGCTGCCAGGGGTGTTGGTGATTAAACCCTTGACCAAAACGGCTTAACGGATCGATCACAAGGTAGCGCGAAAATTCGCCCAATAAGGCTTTTAACGCTGGGCTTGGCGGACGAGTCATCAATAACCAAACATCGGATGACGTTTGCAACCATTGTTTTAACTGTTGTTGATCTTGCGTATCCCACTCCAGCTCTGGCTTAAATTGCTGCCCTTGGATCGATAAACTATACCCTGCGGAAAAATCGAGCAGCGCTTCATCCAACAACACCACACTTTCGACTTCATGATTAAACAATCGAGCTTGATTGGCAAAAAGTTGCTGCTGTAGTTCACGCGCCACGCGCTGCTGATTGGTCTGAATAGTAGCTTGTTGTGAGCTGAAAATTTGCTGTAAATCGAGGCTAATATTATTCAGCATGGTGGTTAAATTCAGCGGATTGAGCCACACATACGGCGAGATCTGTCCTTGTCCATCTCGTAATGATGAAACTGCCGGCGCTCTTGGCGTCAAGGCCTGCGCGGCATCAATAGGAACCAGATGAATATTGTATTGACGTACCTGAGGATAAATCGGGTCTTGCGGCCAAATAGAGCGGATAGTCACGACGGCTGTCGCTTCTCTAGCGTACTTGGCGACCTTTTGCTGCTCACTATCAAACCAGCTTTGATGACGCTGTAAGCTAAAGCGGGGGGATGGCAGATAGACAACCTCTATTGGCGTCTGAGTAACAAGCTGCTTGGTTAACCAATAGGTAACCGGCAAAGAGGTTAATACACGGTCTTGAGCTTGTACTGATAGAGACACCAGCAGCAATGAACTACACAATAGCAACCACAATTGGCTGATGATGGTTCGGCAGTGATGGTACATAATATTATCCATTCGGTCTTAATACTCGCCATAAAGTGGCGCTGATGAAAAACAGGGTTGAGAGTAAAATAATCGCCGCCCCAGAAGGTAAAGGCCATTGATAAACAACCGGTAAAATGGTTCCGCCAATGCAAGCTAAGGTTGCTAAGCAAGCAGATAACATGACAAAGCTGGCATTATTACGAGTTAATAGACGCGCCGTCGCCCCGGGAATCAACAGCAATGCACCAACTAAAATTGCGCCAATGACTTTGACCGAAACTATCGTTACTAGAGTTATCATGATGACAAACAGGTAGTCATAACCGTTGACCAGATAGCCGCGTACTTTCGCGATATCAGGGCTTAAACAAGCCAGTAAGATACGGTTATAACTGAGCAGCAGTACTAACATGATCAAGCTACACACCAAAACCAGTAAAACAATATCTTGCCGAGTGACGGTTAAAATCGACCCAAACAACACGTTTTCTAATAGATGAATATTGATTTTTCGCGCTACGTACATCAGTAACGCCGCACCTAACGCTAATGCAGCGGAGAGAAATACGCCCACTAAAGTATCGTAAGGTACTTGGGTACGATTGCGCACATAATGCAGCAGTAAGGCAAAAATCAAGCAGAAGCTGAACAAGCCAATCATTGGCGATTCAGGACTTTCACCCAATAAAATACCGATAGCAATCCCGGTAATCGCTGCATGGCCGACCGCTTCGGAGAAAAATGCCAAGCGTTTCGCTATCACTAAAGTTCCCAACCCTCCGAGCAAAGGACCTAAAATTACCGCAGCAATCAACGCATTGAGCATAAAGGCGTAGGCAAAGCTTTCCGCTAACCAACCACGTTCAACACCGGTGATCAGCCATTGTTGTAATGTCTCCATTAAGCTGCTCGCTCTTGTTTGGAAGCCAAATGTCCATGCTGACTGTAGTGCTCAAAAAGCCGCTCAATATTATCGGGGTGTAAGACTTGTTCGACCGGTCCCGAGGCCACCAATTGACGATTGATGACATGGACTTGGCCAGGCGTGGTCTGTAAGATACGCCGAACCGCGCCAATATCATGATGTACCGCTAATACCGTCACACCTTCAGCCACTAAATCCGCTATCAGCTGCTCTAAATACTGTACGCCTTGCTCATCCATACCGGTTGTCGGCTCATCTAAAATTAAGAGTTGTGGTTTATCGAGTAGCGCCTGAGCAAACATCACCCGTTGCAATTCACCGCCTGATAATTGGCCAAGACGTAAATGGGCACGACTCGCCATACCAACCCGCT
Source organism: Vibrio sp. 11986-1-5 (assembly GCF_963878025.1). Taxonomy (NCBI): domain Bacteria; kingdom Pseudomonadati; phylum Pseudomonadota; class Gammaproteobacteria; order Vibrionales; family Vibrionaceae; genus Vibrio; species Vibrio sp. 11986-1-5. Next base: position 111,989 of record NZ_CAWNVW010000052.1, on the reverse strand, counting down.
GTAGGCTATTCAAAACCAGCTCGCGATTCGTTCGCTTATAAGGAGACAGCGCTTGTAAAAACAGCGGTAACCGACTGACATTGAGCAGCATAAAATCCATCACACAGATCGGTAAACTTGATTCAAATAAGGCTTTTTGAGGTACATAACCCATTTGTTGCTTAGCGCCCAGCGGCCACTCAAGAGTGACACGGCCCTGAAAAGGGGTTAAGCCCATAATCGAACGCAGTAAAGAGGTTTTCCCTCCGCCATTTGGCCCCATAATAATATGGCACTGACCAGCGGCAAAAGTATGATCAAACGGGGTTAATACCGGTTGATGAGCGTAAGCCAAACTCAATTGGTTTAGATGAATAGCAGGCCCCTGCATCATTGGGCTTGCTCGCTCATCTGATTGGCATAATGAATGGCTTGCACTAACGTCTGTGTGTTGTCTTGCATCTCTTTCATCACTTTATCGGCCGTAAAAGGACCATGAGTCATGTGTGAAAATCGATATAACTTAACGCCGGTTTCGCGCTCAATGGTATCGACAAAGCGATTCGGCATCTCTAATTCGTAAAACAGTACATTAATTCCTGAATGACGAATTTTATTGATTGTATCTTGTAGCTGGCTGGCACTCGGCTCTACACCATGAGCAGGCTCAATCACTGCGCTGACTTCAATCCCAAATTCTTGCAGTAAATAGTTGTAGGCGTTATGAGTGGTTGCCACTTTTAACGCTTGTACATTAGCATCGATTAATTGTTGCATAGCCGCTTGCTTCATTTGACGCATTTGGCGAGCAAATTGCCGCGCATTGGCGAGATAAAATTCACCATTATCCGGGTCAAGCTGAGCCAAAGCCTGAGCAATGGTATAGACCTTTTGAATCGAAGTCGCGATACCCACAAAAGTATGTGGATTTTTAGCACCATCGCCAACACTCGCGCCCATTGCGGCTAGTAAGGGCACCTGTTGATTAGCATAAATAACCTGTAGATCCGAACGCTGAGCGGCAGCAAGCACTTTCATCGCATAGTCATCATGACCAATGCCATTGACCACCAAGACATCCATCTGCTGTAAACGCAATAAATCTCCCGGTTGCGGTTGATAATTGTGTGGATTAAAACCCGCATCAACCAGTGGCAAAATGGTCGCTCTATCTTGCACAATCGTGGCAACATAACTGTAGTAAGGATGTAGCGTAATGCCGATGGTCAGTTTATCAGCTGCCGCAACCGCGTGACTGGCCAACAGTAAGGAGATCGTTAACAGCGTTCTATGAAAGATGGCTCTAATCTGGCTTGATAACATAACAATTTTTCTCTTATTAATGCGATAGTGAAGCAGACAGCGGCCAACGCTTCCACCCAGCTTGAATCCATGATGAATCAGTAAGTGCTAACCAGTCTGATAACTCTCCCACAATCGGCTGAGTAAAAAACCAGACTTGTGCGTCGGCATCAAGGCCTTCTGGATACCAGATCAATACATGCCCAACTTGACTAGGGTCCTGCGCCAATCCCAAATAACCTTGAGCGACCAGTTGCCATTGATGTTCACCGAAATAATGCCAACTACTGTCACGAACAAAAGGCGCAATGCCCTCTTCTGCTAACCATTGCACCGTAGGCCATTGACGCTCTAGATGATGAAAAAAACGCAACTCTTGTTCAGCAAGGCTTAGTTCAATCAACAAACTTTTTTGCTTTTCATTGAGATCCGTAGCGCGCAGCTCAAAAGAGAGCGGCGAGGTCTGAGACGTCACATCCACCCGCATACCGCGTAACAACAGTGCCGAAACCAGTAGGATCAACAGCATGCTGCCTAGTACCCACCATGTCTCTTGACTGCCCTTATCCGCCTTGACCTGAACGCGCACCGTCGACGGTGTTGATGAGTGAGAATTAAAGTTCAACGCCATCAATCTCAACAGGCGCTTCATGGCCGGGATCAAACACAATGTAATAGTCACCGTTTGGGATAGTAAACGTCACTTCAGAACGTTGATCGGTTTTCCCAATGTTAATCAGTACATCGTCATAATCAAACATACGTACCGTTTCATTGATGGCTGGGCTACTGTCGCTGTATCCCGCTTGGCACAAGATGTGATCAGCCTGTTTTTGGCACTCCATGACTGGAAAATGAGCCCAACTCAACCCAGTCAATAAACCACTCGTTAGCACAAGCCACTGTTGCCACTTCATTGCATACCTCTTATTTTAAAACCGCTTCAAAAGTTAAATGGATGGAAGAACGAGCTTGTTCAGCAAGTGGATTGTCATCCAAAGGACCGCTAAAACCGGCAATTAATAAATAACGACCCGCTTGATGTGGCGTGAATTGAATTTTACCGTCCTTGTCACTGGTCAAAATCACCGCTTCTTGCTGATTGCGGTATAAAGTACCATCTTGACGAATTTCCGCTTCAACACCTGCTTGGGGTTGTCCATTAAAGAAAAACTGCAAAACGGCCGTTTCGCCTTCAATAATGTCTGCTGGATGAGTAACAGGAACCAACTCTAAGAATTTCTTTTCTAATTCAAAAACTTGTCTAGATGGTTGATTCACCGTCACGTAAGCTTCGGTTCGGTTAAAGACTAAAACACTTTGCACATTCTGTGCTCCTTCAGGCAACACCGCATCACGCTCTGCGGCATTAGCAGCAATACGTCGTGGCGTTTGACGAGCACCAATGGTGTAGGTGGTCATATAAAATGGCTGCCCTGTAAGACTGATTTTATGAGTACCTGGCTCTGAGAAAAAGAAATCGAAGCTCGACTTACGCTTATGCTTAGCCACAAACGCAAAGCGCTCGCGCTGACCACTTGGCGTGATCACCACTCCAGAATCTAATCCTAGCGGCTTATCGAAAACAAAAGTACCGTGTGACGCGCTGGCATCGGTAGTGATCCATTCGCCGTCCTGTGAAGAGACCGTAAACTCGCTCGGTAATACCCAACGAGGATGGGCGACCGAAGCCGCTGACGCTAAGGCCGCTACCGCTAATAAAGCCGTAGAAAATACGCGATACAACATCATTTATTCATTCCTATGTAGTGATCTTAGTTGAAGAGCCGTCATACTATTAACGACTATCCTTGGGGGTTAAATGGCTATCATTAAGGCTGATAACGTAGCCGGATCACGCCAGTCTCATAAGTGGCCTCAAGTTGATACTGCTTAGGCTGAGCCTGCAGCGTCATTGCTTGTCGCACCACGTCTCGACCACCATGCTCACGAACCACTTCGGCATAAAACAAGTATTCTCCTTGCACTAATGGCTGACCTTGATCATCTAAGCCGTCCCATTGCAAACGGTATTGTCCTGCTGGACGAGTCGCAGATGTTACCGCATCAATTAATGCCCGATCGTAACGACCGACTTGTCGCCACCAACGACGAATATCCTTTAACCAAGTGTCTTCTTTTTGCCATAAAGCAACAGTGCGTACAGGCTGACCTTGAGCGTCTTCTATCCAAATCGCGACATAAGGTCTGGCGTACATTCCAACGTCCAGTTTTGGTAGTTCAAACTCAATATCCAGCTTACCCAAAGGCGCAGCCAAGACATTTGCACTCAGTACACTAAACCCTAATAACCAAGCGTAAATACGCCCTCGCTGTTTTTTCATGCTCTGTCGTCCACAAAAATAGTAATCATAACCAACCTAAAATAGCTGGGCGCATAGACAAGCTTTACGGCACTGCCAGCCAATAAATAACAAACGTGATCAAAGTGCCAAAGCTGCACCAACGTATGGCATAACGCAGTGTGCTTTTCTTCGGTAGTAATAGGGCAAGGCCTGATAAAATAAACACCAACATCAATAGTGAAGAGACATCAATCACCCACTTCCACCACTCACCACTGTGACGTCCTTTATGTAAATCATTGAATTTAGCTACCCAACCATAATCACTGATATCAAGCTCCGCCTCTCTAGAAACTAAATCGATAAACAGCGCAGCGCTGTAGCCGGGAGCGGTAAAGCTTGCACTCGCCTCACCTTCTTGTAAGACACCATTGTCTGAATCTAGATAGATATCGAGTCGCGACATATGGCCACGAATCGGCGTATGCTGGGAAAGATATTGGCGTAATTCGGGTTCATTAATGGCAACCTTACCTTCAGCGAATAATAAATGTTGCGGAACAGTGACTCGCCATTCGGTTGTCTTCGCCTGACTGGCTACAAATAGATCCGGCCGATTAAGGGTTATCCCCGTGACAGCAAAAAACAGCATTAGCCCTAATACCGCCATAGAGACATAAATGTGTAAACGGCGAGCCCAAAGCTGAAAAGTACGGTGCTTATAAAACATGACTGATCTATTAAAGAATAAAACTTCCAGAAAGCTACATGATAAGCAGTCTCATTTTTATTCAATTTACAATATTTACATATCAAGTCATTGATAGAAGGGAAACTGGCCAGCAGCATACCAACCGTTAAGTTTGGCCTAAAGGGCGATAAAAAAAGAGCCACCGCAATGGTGGCTCTTGATTGATCATATTAACTTAAGACACGTTACATCATACTGCTTGCTGAATAATCACCGTATCTGCCTTTTTAGTGTAATGAGGCATTAAGTGGAAGTTCAAATAGCGATAAGTATCCGCTGCCGTTGCATCAATCTGTTTCGCGTAATCCAAATACTCGGTCATGGTCGGAATACGACCTAATATGGCCCCTACCGCAGATAACTCCGCGGAAGCCAAATAAACATTAGCGCCAGTACCTAAACGGTTCGGGAAGTTACGAGTTGAAGTGGACATCACCGTCGATTTATCAGCGACTCGCGCTTGATTACCCATACACAATGAACATCCCGGTGTTTCAATTCGCACGCCAGCGCGACCAAAAATACCATAATAGCCTTCAGCGGTGAGCTGATCGCGGTCCATTTTAGTCGGAGGCGCGACCCACAAACGAGTATCCAGTTGGCCGTTGTATTTCTCCAGCAATTTACCCGCCGCTCGGAAATGGCCGATATTAGTCATACAAGAACCAATGAAGACTTCGTCAATTGGGGTTCCCGCACAATCAGACAACAAACGAGCATCATCAGGATCGTTAGGCGCACATAGAATCGGCTCTTTGATATCGGCTAAATCAATCTCTATCACATGAGCATATTCTGCATCGCTATCCGCCTCCATCAGCTCTGGATTCGCTAACCACTCTTCCATCGCTTTAATCCGGCGCTCAATCGTCCGGCGATCGCCATATCCTTCAGCAATCATCCACTTAAGCATGGTGATATTCGAGTTTAGATACTCGGCAATTGAAGCTTGTGATAGCTTAACCGTACAACCAGCTGCAGAGCGCTCAGCAGACGCATCAGACAGTTCGAAGGCCTGCTCAACCGTTAAGTGCTCAACCCCTTCAATTTCTAACACACGGCCGGAAAACTCGTTGATCTTGCCCGCTTTCTCTACCGTGAGTAAGCCTTGCTTGATACCAAAATAAGGAATCGCATGAACCAGATCGCGTAATGTGATACCAGGTTGCATTTCACCTTTAAAACGGACCAAAATCGATTCTGGCATATCCAGTGGCATCACTCCTGTTGCCGCCGCAAACGCCACTAAACCTGAGCCAGCAGGGAAAGAAATACCCAATGGGAAGCGAGTATGAGAGTCTCCCCCCGTTCCCACAGTGTCAGGTAGCAGCATACGGTTTAACCAAGAGTGAATAACACCATCTCCTGGACGCAGTGAAACGCCGCCACGATTCATAATAAAATCAGGCAGGGTATGGTGCGTATTAACATCCACTGGTTTCGGGTAAGCGGAAGTGTGACAGAAAGATTGCATCACCAAATCGGCAGAAAAACCCAAACAAGCCAAATCTTTCAACTCATCACGAGTCATCGGCCCAGTAGTATCTTGTGAGCCAACCGTGGTCATGCGAGGCTCACAATACGTTCCAGGTCTAATCCCTTTTACGCCACACGCCTTACCAACCATTTTCTGTGCCAAAGTGAAGCCTTTGTTACTTTCAGCCACAGGCACAGGACGGCGGAATACCGTTGACGGCTCCAAACCTAGAGACTCACGCGCTTTATCGGTTAATCCTCGGCCGATAATCAATGGAATACGACCACCAGCACGTACTTCATCTATCAAAACGTCCGTTTTTAGTTTAAAGGTAGCGAGTACTTCACCCGTTTGGTGATTGCAGACTTTGCCTTCATATGGATAAACGTCAATCACGTCACCCATATGCAGTTTGGAGACATCCACTTCGATTGGTAAAGCGCCCGCATCTTCCATGGTATTAAAGAAAATAGGCGCAATTTTACCACCAAGTACATAACCACCAGCGCGTTTATTGGGCACAAAAGGAATATCATCGCCCATGAACCACAACACTGAGTTGGTCGCTGATTTACGAGAAGATCCCGTTCCAACCACATCACCAACGTAAACCAACTGGTGGCCTTTCTCTTTCAGTGCTTCAATTTGGCTTATCGGCCCGATACTACCCGGTTTGTCTGGCTGAATACCTTCGCGCTCATTTTTCAGCATCGCTAAAGCATGAACCGGGATATCCGGACGAGACCACGCATCTGGCGCGGGAGATAGATCATCGGTATTGGTTTCACCGGTGACTTTAAAGACGGTTAACGTGATTTTTTCAGCTAAGGCTGGCTTGGATAAAAACCAATCGGCCTCCGCCCAAGATTGCATGACTTGCTGAGCAAAGGTATTGCCTTTTTGTGCTTTTTCTTCCACATCATAGAAAGCATCAAACATCAATAAGGTATGTGAAAGCGCCTTAACGGCTATCGGAGCAAGTGCGTTATCGTCTAATAAAGACACCAGTGGTTCAATATTATAACCACCCTGCATGGTGCCAAGCAGTTGCGCTGCTTTTTCACGGCTAACGAGAGGAGACGAAACCTCACCTTTAGTGATCGCGGTTAAGAAACCAGCTTTAACGTAAGCCGCTTCATCAACACCAGGAGGAATTCGATTTTCAAGTAAATCCAGGATGAAGGCATCTTCACCTTGGGGGGGATTTTTTAATAACTCAACAAGTCCAGAAACTTGCTCAGCGTCTAAAGGTTTGGGTACAACTCCTTCAGCGGCACGCTCTGCGACGTGTTTACGGTAGGCTTCAAGCACGACTTTTTCCTCTCATTGCGGTTCACCCCAGTTATTATTAAAAGGTGAGTGAACATCCTTGGAAACTTGGCTCTCCATTGCTCATGTTTTCATTCAAGTATGATTGAGAAACCGTGCCCTAGAGGCCAAACTGTGGACAATAGAATAGCAAAATTAACGATAAATTAAAATCTCATCATGTTGACCAACATAGCAAGTTAAGATGAAAGTTACTCACTAGATCAGATCAACGTGCATCATAACAACTTACCGCTGGGCCGCATTAAAATGTCGTGCCAATAATGAGATAAAATGAATCGTAATTTTGCTCGGTTCGTCCATAACCAAACATCACGGGACCAATCGGCGAATCAATACCCGCAAAAACTGACCCCGCGACATATTTAGGTGCGGTATCAATTTTTAAATCAGGATCCGACCACACGCCCCCATACTCAATTGATGCTCCTAAATAAAATGGCGCGTTAAATAAGCCAAAATCATTATCAAACCAACGATAACGATAGACTAAACTGGTGAATATTTTATTCTGTCCCAGCAAACTTTTGCGCGGAATACCCGATAAGTTCAAAAAACCACCAATGGTTTTAGGTTCAACGGGAGTAATTGAATTTTTACTCCGCACTTCTCCATAATCTAAATTGGCAACCACGGTGTGCCGACCGATACTTTTCGCTGACATCAATTTAGCTGAAATATCGTATACCGTATCAGAACTATTATTGCTTTGGTCGACCAGATCATTCACATCATCATGCGAAATAAAATATTCAAGATCGATGTAATTTCCTTCACGAGGCAAACTAAAATTATCTAATGAATCAATACGATAATTAACAAATACACCTTGGCGAGTAAACTTGCCATTGCCATAATCTGGCGCCGTCGATGGCTGAACTTGTCCATCAACATAACGCGCGCCTACTCTTAATTGACGCCACAAGGTTTGTTGATAGCCAAGCGCGGCTTCCCCCATTAACGTTCGATAAGAAATCGGAACATAGTTGCGCGTCGCGGACAATCCGGTATTTTCAAACAGATCATCGAGAGGAGCTTGGCGATTATCATCTCGATAACGCGCAGTAAACGAAGCAAAGGTCTTTTGACTGGAGAACAGCGGTGAATAGAATTCGGCTTCTAATTGTTTATCTGTCCCTAAATCCATATTCAGTGCTAACTCAGCGCCATGAGAACCCAGATCGGTAAAATTCAAAGACGCACCTAACGAGTATTGACTGGTGGTGCTAAAATCATCCTCTAAAAAAAAGCGGAAATTTAAGTAATTAGGCCCCCAACCTTTTTCGTAAACATCAATCAGTAAATGATTTTTTTCTTCAACCTGTTCATATTGATAGCGGACCAGTTTAAATCGGTCTAAGGCATAGAGCCGATCAACGCTTGCTTCAATTTCTTCGGTACTTAATGTTGTATCTTGCGCTAAGTTCAGCCTATTTTTTAACAATAAGTCACTGTAATGAGAGTGGTTACGAATCGCGATGTTATCGACCGTTAGCTGATCGCCATAGTGCAGCTTTCGACGACGCTCTGCTTTACCATCAACATAGTTTTGATATTGAGCACTACTTAAAGCAAGCACTTGCAATTGTTGCTGATGCTCTAGTGCGGTCTGATAGCCTTCAATAAAAGCATCGGGCATTTTATAAAAATCGGTGGTTTCCATCAGCCCAACGTTTGGCCTTAGTAAAATATCCTGTTCACTGAGTTGAGAAGCTTGACGCTCTGTTGTGCGGCGTACAAGGTAATTGGACAACTGATTGGCGGCACTTAAAAAGCTGCTGAATGAGTCTTGCTGTTTATAATCGGAGCTTATATCGACCGCAATCACTACATCAGCCCCCATTTGCTTGGCAATGTCGACCGGCATATTATTGGTTACCCCCCCATCGACTAACCAACGGCCGTCAATATCATAAGGTGGCAAGGCGCCAGGTACTGACATACTGGCCATCATCGCATCGACTAAGTAGCCTTTATCTAATACCACAGGCTTCATTTCGATAATATCCGTCGCTACCGCACGATACGGAATCACCAAATCATCAAATGAATCTAATTTAGCAATATTTCCTGAGGTTTCACGCAAAATACGCAGCATACTTTGCCCTTGAACCACGCCACGCGGTGCACGAATACCATCCCAACCAAACCCTAAATCAGTGGTTAATTGATAACGGTCTTCGTACTCTTTATCACGCACTCGACGCTGACTACGGCTGACCCGATCTCGATAGCCCGATTGCCAGTTAACGCTATAAATGACACCTTCTATTTCTTCGGCGTCCATTCCGGTGGCGTAAAGACCGGCAACATAGGCGCCCATACTGGTACCAAGAACAATATCAACCGGTATTTTCATCTCTTCGAGTGCCTTAAGCACTCCCATATGGGCCGCGCCTTTCGCACCGCCACCCGCTAAAACAAGAGCGATGATCGGACGAGGATGGTTAATATCATCACCAGTAACAACCGTACTTTCGGCTGACACAAACCAAGCAAACACGGTGGCAAAGATACCGATAATACCAAGCTGTAAACGCTTCACGCCTTGTCCTCTCATCCTTAAAAATCAAGCTACTATAAACGAGCTAGACGATAAATTACCACCGAAAGAGATTTTTTAACCACTCTTGAGGGCGGTTCTCACACTGTTTTTTCATTTCGCCGGATCGATCCCAAACTGGCAAGGTAAATTGATTGCTGCAATCGGCTTGTAAGGCGCCCGATGCGGTAGGTTTGAAACCCATCATCGTAATCCCACTTGGCCAAGGTAATGATAAAACTTCAGGAGTACGCTGACGAAGATATTCAGCATAGACACGTAATGCGCCACTCGCTCCGGTTAATTGTGTCGGTTGGTTATCATCGCGTCCAAGCCAAATGGTGGTCACTTCACGGCCATCAACGCCGACAAACCAGCTATCACGCCGATCACTGCTGGTACCCGTTTTTCCAGCTAATGCCGCCCAAGCAAACTGATTAGTGAGATATCGCCCCGTACCTTGCTGAACGCCTTGTTTCATGGCGTAAGTGGTCAGCCATGCGGCTTGCTCATCCACCACCTGAGAAACTCTCGGGATTGACTGATAAAGCACATTGCCTTGTAAATCAACGACGGAACGTAGCGCAGAAAGTGGCGCTTTTCTACCGGAATTGGTCACGGTTTGATACATTTGCGCGACTTGATAAGGTGTGAGTGAAAATGCCCCTAGTAACATGGCTGGCACAGGACGAATCTCTTGGCTATCGACACCCAATTGCTGCAAGGTTTTTGAAACATTATCAATGCCTAATGCCATACCCAGTTGTACAGTCGGTACATTGAATGATTTGGCTAACGCTTGATACAAAGGCACATCGCCTCGGTATTGACGATCAAAATTGCGCGGTGTCCAAACACTGCCCTCACTGCCTTTTAGGCTGATTGGCTTATCCATTAAGGTGGTAGCCAAATGATAGCGTTCCGGCTGCGCGAGCGCGGTTAAGTACACAGCTGGTTTGACTAATGAACCAATCGGACGACTGGCATTGAGGGCGCGGTTAAAGCCATCATAGCCCGTGCGCTTACCTCCGACCATGGCACGAATTTCACCACTTGTCCGATCGACAGCAATCGCCGCCGCTTCTAATTCATTACCCGCTTGCTTGGCTAATACTGGTACTTGCTCCGCAATGGCTTGCTCCAGTTTGGCTTGCGATACCGGATCAAGCGAAGTAAACACTCGTAACCCTTGATCCGCTTGAAAGCGCTCTGCCAATTGCGATCTTAATTCAATCGAAACTTGCTGGAAATAAGCGGGTTGTCGGCTGGCGATTCTTGGTTGCGGCTGCACATCCAATGGTCTGGCTATCGCTTGTTGATATTGTTGAGCGGTGAGAATGTTTTGATCCATCATTAATCTCAGTACCAGATCACGTCGCTCTCGCGCTCGTTCAGGAAAACGTACTGGATGATAAAAAGACGGCCCTTTGACCATTCCCACCAATAAAGCTAATTGATCAATGCGTAATTCTTGTAGAGGCTGACCAAAATACAGGCGCGACGCTAATCCAAAACCATGAATCGCCTCACGGCCATTTTGTCCAAGGTACACTTCGTTCAGGTAAGCCTCAAGGATCCGGTCTTTACTGTAGCGATAATCAATAATCAACGCTAAGTAAGCTTCACGAACTTTTCGCCATAAGGTGCGGTCGCTGGATAAAAAGATATTTTTTGCCAATTGCTGGGTTAAGGTACTCCCCCCCTGCACGGTTCTTCCCGCTTTGAGATTGGCAAGCATCGCACGTGCGATCGACCACGGAGAGATACCGTCATGCTGATAAAAATAACGGTCCTCGGTAGCGAGCAAGGCATCAACCATCACTTCGGGAAACTGCTCACGCCGCAGGAATAAGCGTTGCTCTAACGCATTACGCTCTAACATGCCGAGCATTTTCGGATCTAAACGGAAAAAACCGAGCTGACCTTGGCGCGCTTCCAAAGATTGGATCTGTTGTAGACCGTTTTGATCAAACGTCAACATCACGTGCCGATCCGCTTCTGGTCCATCGGCGAATTCAAAGGGACGACGAATTAACTCAATACGCGTCGCCGAAGACGAATACTCACCAGCCAAACGAGGTTGACTCACTTTACGATAATTTAAGATATCCAATTCATTACGCACCTCGGCTAGGGTAATGCTATCGCCCGGTTGCAAGGTCAATACTCGGGCATACATTACGGTTGGTAAGTCAAACAATTGGCCTTCAAAACGCTGTTTGACCACACTATCCAAATACAGCCCAGCGAACAGTAACACAGCCAATAAAGCCAACGCACATTTCCAAGTAATGCCCCATAATCGCCGCCACCAAGAGGGAGTGACCCGCTGAGCGGCTGAGGATCGATGGCTTTTGGCCGTCGTTTTTTTCGATGCTTTACTGGTAGGCTCTGCTTTTTTCGAAGCTGGCCGTTTAAGCGGAGTTTTTTTATTGGTCATGAGTTTAAATGTCGTTTCGTTTTCGTTGTCGCACAGTGGTTAGCCGGATCATCCGGCCAAATATGTTTTGGGTATCGCCCTTTCATCTCTTTTTGCACATCACGGTAAGCACCCTGCCAAAAACTGGCTAAATCACGGGTGATCTGCAGGGGGCGTTGCGCAGGAGACAATAACTCCATCACCACAGCAATCCGGCCTTTCGCGATCAATGGTGAGCTTTTCTCGCCAAACACTTCCTGCATTCTCACCGACAACACCGGATCACTTCCCACTTGATAACGTATTTTTTTCCGAGTTCCGGTTGGCAAAAGATGATGAGTGGGTAACCATTCGTCTAATTGCTGATTCAAGGGCCAAGCCAAATAGGCATTCAAAGCTTCAATAACTGGCACTTGCTGCAAAGCCTTTCCTGAGCGAATCCCTATCAAATATGGTGCTAACCAATCAGCCAGATGATTCAATAACCCTTCATCGCTCATATCAGGCCACGCCTCTTCCGGTAACCATTGGCAAGCGCAGCGCACCCGCGCAAGCCATTCTTGACTGGCACTATCCCAATGTAATACGGAGAGCCCTTGGCGCTGGACAAAATTAAGTAAAGCCTCGGTGATTTTTTCAGATGCTGGAGCGGGAAGCGCTTGCCGAGCAATCATTAGCTTCCCGAATCGCTGTTGTTTTTCCGCAACAAAGCGCTGGGATTTATCATCCCAATCAACCCACTCCTGCTCGATAAGACGCTCACGGTGATCGGTAATTAATGATTGAATATCAACCTGCAGAGCCGTAAAAATTTGACTCGCTTGCTGCTGACCACGCAACAAATCCAGCGCCAGCAAATATTGACTACTGGCAAGAGGATGATCATCAAAGGTAAAAGCACCATGGCCATTAGCTAAAACATACTGCCCATGACGCCCCCGTTGCTGGGCTAAACGATCGGGAAATGCAAAATAGGCAACACTGGCCAGCAACCGTTCATCGACATCTGAAAGACAAAAACGAGTGCTTAATAGACTGGCTAATGAGTTCGCTCGCTGATGCAACTGGGATGATTGACGGTGTAAGCGCTGCTGCCAACGATGCAGACTGTGCTGAATATCCAGTATTTGTCGTTCTGGCTCTTCCAATAGAACCGTTAAGGCCAAAGCCGCGGATAAATAAGCCGCCCCTTGAGAAGCCGCCCAAATAAGCATTGCTGCCAATCTAGGCTCAACACCTAATTGATGAGCTTGTTTTCCCGCACGAGTCAGTTGCCCCCGCGTATCCAGTAATTGTAATTCAGACAATAATGCTTGAGCTTGCTGAAGAGCGGAGGATGGCGGAACATCTAACCATAATAAATCACTGGCTGATTGGGCTCCCCATTGAGCAAGTTCTAAAGCTAGCGAGGCTAAATCACTGTGTAAAATTTCTGGTGGTGGTGCAAATGGCTGCTGTTTCATCTGCGCTTCACTATACAGTCGCACGCACAAACCTGGCTCTAAACGCCCAGCACGACCAGCTCTTTGTTGAGCCGAAGACTGACTAATTCTGACTTGCTCTAAACGAGTAATCCCCGTTTTCAAATCAAAATGAGCTCGCCGCTCAAGTCCTGAATCAACCACTAAACGAATGCCCTCAATGGTTAATGAGGTCTCGGCAATATTGGTCGCTAACACCACTTTACGTTGACCACTCTTAGCAGGAAGCAGCGCTTGTTGTTGCTGCTCAAAAGGCATCTGACCAAATAAGCCATGCACGCTAATCTCGGCAGGCAAATCGCTAAGCTTCTGTTGTAACTGACTGATACTGGCCGCGCTGGGTAAAAATGCCAACAACGAGCCGTGTTGATGGGCGAGCAAACCACGAATCTGCTGTTCCATGGCTGCCAGCCAGTTTTGGTTGGCCGATAACGGATAATAATCGACCGTAACAGGATAACTGCGCCCTTGAGATTCAAGATAAGCGGCTAAAGGTAATAACGTTTGTAATACCGTACTGTCTAATGTAGCGGACATAACCACTATTTTTAAGTCATCACGCAGTGCCATTTGTACTTCTAAGCTGAATGCTAAGGCGGTATCTGCTTGGAGACTGCGTTCGTGAAATTCATCAAAGATCACTAAGTCAATGCCTTTTAACTCTGGATCGTGCTGAATCATCCGCGTCATGACCCCTTCAGTGACGACTTCTAAGCGAGTCTGTGCACTAACCTGACTCTCACCGCGCACTCGATACCCCACCGTTTGACCAACCGACTCTGCCAATTGCTGGGCTAAATAATAAGCAATATTACGCGCAGCAAGCCTTCGTGGCTCAAGCATAATGATCTTGCCCTGAATAATATTTGCCTGCAGAAGTTGTAGTGGGAAACGGGTCGATTTTCCGGCTCCAGGAGGCGCTTTAAGGATCACTTGATTTTGCTGCTGAATAGCACGAAGTAATTCAGGAATAACCGCATCAATAGGTAAAGCTGACAAAATAGTGTCCTTCTCAAAAAGCAACGCAGTATTGTACATAAAAACAGTAGTGAAACCCAACTAACTTACTTTCAGTGCATTATGTAGTGTCCCGAAAGTAAACCTTTTACAAACAGTAAAAAACCAGACGCGATAGGCATGATTGATGGTCAATCCGAATCACTCAACGTGCCTTTAGATTGTTTTTAACGTATAAAATAAGCCTTTCCCTTATCAAACTGGTTATCGGATGCAATTTACCCCTGAGCTACACAGCGCCATCTTAATCAAACGCTACAAACGGTTTTTAGCTGATGTCCAATTAGACGATGGATCGGTCATGACCATTCACTGCGCCAATACGGGAGCAATGACGGGCTGTGCTCAGCCCGGCAGTCGAGTATGGTACTCCACCTCGGACAATCCTAAACGTAAATATCCACACAGTTGGGAACTCACCGAGACCACCGCCTCCCACCAAATTGTGGTGAATACTCTAAGAGCTAATCAATTGGTACTAGAAGCAATAGAAAATGGCACGATTAAAGAACTACAAGGCTATTCACAGCGGCACTGCGAAGTCAAATATGGTCAAGAAAATAGCCGCATCGATCTCTTGCTTAGTGGCCCAGATTTGCCAAACTGTTATGTAGAAGTGAAAAGCGTCACTTTACTCGATGATCGTTATCTCGGTGATTGCGTAGGAAAGCCATCCATCGGCCAAGGTTACTTCCCAGATGCCGTGACCATACGGGGACAAAAACATTTACGTGAACTGACTGAAATGGCCAAAAATGGGAGCAGAGCAGTACTTTTATTCGCTGTTTTACATTCAGGGATTGAAAAAGTCTCTATCGCTCACCATATTGACGCAAACTATTCACAATTGTTAACCATGGCTCAAGAAGCCGGTGTCGAAGTGCTGTGTTATAAAGCACAACTTTCACCACGAGAAATCCAATTGGTATCGCCCATCGAGTTTGTGCCTGCACTGTAAAAAATGATGGCACCTTCACATTGACGATAACTTTACGATTGAGTATTTGCCTCGGACCCTTCTTTTTGCTATAGATACCCGCCTCAAATTAACTGCTCTCGCAGTTGACTAGGTGTTAGTAGGAGATGCTGTATGCCAGAATCCAAAAAGAAAACGCTAGGCACCCTAGCCATTGCAGGTGTTGAGCCATATCAGACCAAACCCGGTGAAGAGTATATGTCACCGGATCAGATCGCTCATTTTACTAAAATTTTAGAAGCTTGGCGTAACCAGCTTAGGGAAGAGGTCAGTCGCACCGTTCACCATATGCAGGATGAAGCAGCAAACTTTCCCGATCCGGTGGATCGCGCCTCTCAGGAAGAAGAATTTAGCCTAGAACTGCGTAACCGCGATCGTGAACGTCGCTTGATCAAAAAAATTGAAAAGACGCTCGATAAGATCAAAGAAGACGATTTCGGCTTCTGTGAATCTTGCGGTGTTGAAATCGGTATTCGCCGTTTAGAAGCTCGTCCAACGGCAGATTTGTGTATCGATTGTAAGACACTGGCTGAAATCAAAGAAAAGCAGATGATGGGCTAACTAAAGCCTCAGCACTGATTGATGATAAAAAAGGAGCACAACGCTCCTTTTTTATTGGCAATGATTCCCTTACTATTGAAGACTACTACGCTCACGTTGTGGCGGATATGGTCCATTCAACGGACGGTATTTTTACTGCATTTAACTGTCATCACTATGAATTACATCGGTCGCTTCGCTCCCTCACCTTCTGGTCCATTGCATTTTGGATCGCTCATTGCTGCATTGGGCAGTTATTTTCAAGCCAAAAGTCAGCAAGGAAAATGGTTGGTACGCATTGAAGATCTCGACCCACCACGAGAGATGCCCGGCGCGGCACAATGGATCTTACAAGCTCTGGAAGCTTATGGCCTAAGGTGGGATGGCGAAATCGTTTATCAAAGCCAGCGGCATGCTCTCTATCAAGAGCAAATCGATACTTGGCTAGATTCAGGGCAAGCCTATCGCTGCCAATGCACTCGCCAACAGATCAAACAAAGTGGTGGATTTTACATCGGCACTTGCCGCAATTCAGTGCTCACCACACAGCAACCGTGTGCAATTCGTCTACGTATGGACCATCCGACCTATCAATTCACGGATTTAAAACAAGGCCAAATAGCCATTCCTAGAGCATTAGCAGAAGAAGATTTTATCATCAAACGCCGTGATGGCTTATTTGCTTACAATCTCGCCGTCGTTATTGATGATATCGAACAAGGTGTCACAGAAGTCGTTCGTGGAGCCGATTTAATTGAGCCAACAGGACGACAAATTAGCCTGTATCACACTTTACAACAAAAGCCGATTCGCTACTTACATTTACCATTGGCGATAGATGGTAACGGGAATAAACTCTCTAAACAAAATCACGCCCCAGCGATTGATATTGATCATCCCAAACCGACGTTGATTCGCGCGATGCAGTTTTTAGGCTTTGTCATACCAGACGATGTTATCGATGCTCAGCTCGATGAGATCATCACTTGGGGATGTCAACATTGGCAAGTCGCCCAGCTCCCTGAAGCGACAAAGATCACACCGTGATTCTCAAACGACGCTATGTACGCTATTATTAGCCGCAATTCGGCCCATTTAAGCCACAACAGGTGCACCACAACGCTTGAATAGCCAACACCAATCATTGTCAGATGCACATGAATAATAATGAAATAGAAAAACGCGAACCTCGCGTATACCCAGAGCTTGCGCTCAATGTAATCACTCGCCAAGAGCATAATATCTCTCGGCAGTTGATTAGCGAAAATGCCTTAAAAGTCTTGTATCGTTTACACGGTGCGGGATTCGAGGCTTATTTAGTCGGAGGGGGCGTACGCGACTTACTGCTCAACCAGACTCCAAAAGACTTTGATATTGCTACCAACGCAACCCCAGAGCAAATCCGTCAGTTATTTCGTAACTGTCGTTTGATCGGTCGCCGCTTTCGTTTAGCACACATCATGTTTGGCCGTGACGTCATTGAAGTGGCAACCTTCCGTGGCCACCATCAAGAGATCAATCAACAGATCGCGGCGCAATCCGAAGCAGGTATGCTGCTACGCGATAACGTTTATGGCACCATCGATGAAGATGCAGAACGTCGCGATTTCACAGTCAATGCTATGTACTACAACATCGCTGACTACAGCATTCATGATTATGCTGGTGGTATTGAAGATCTCGATGATAAGCTGATCCGCTTAATCGGCGATCCGCAAACTCGCTATCGTGAAGATCCGGTGCGCATGCTACGCGCGATTCGTTTCGCGGTTAAATTGGACTTTGATATCGAAGAAGATACCGCAGCACCGATTGAAGCTCTGGCACCATTATTAAAAGAGATCCCTTCGGCACGTTTGTACGAAGAATCACTGAAAATGCTGCAAAGTGGCTATGGTTTAGAAACCTATCATTTGATGCGTGAATACAACTTATTCCAACAGTTGTTCCCGCACGTAGCCAAATACTTTACGGAAGATTACTCATCACAAACTGAGCAAATGCTTGATCTGGTGCTTGATTCTACCGATTTGCGTATCGAAGAAGGCAAACGCATCAATCCAGCCTTTATGTTTGCGGCGTTTCTTTGGTACCCAATGGTTACGATTGCTGAACAATTAATGGCATCCAAAAACCTGAGTTTTTACGATGCAGTCATGGAAGCAAGTAACGATATTCTTGACCAAGTGGTTAAGTCGATTGCCATTCCTCGTCGTCATACCACGACCATTCGCGAAATTTGGCAAATGCAGTTGCGCTTACCACGCCGTAACGGCAAACGAGCTTTCCGCTTATTAGAGCTCAATAAGTTCCGTGCTGGATTTGACTTCCTTGAAATGCGCGGTGAAATTGAAGGCGGTGACGTGCGAAAACTCGCTAAATGGTGGCAAACGTTCCAAAATGCGGGGCGTAATATGCGCCAAGCCATGGTTAACGATCTAGACAGTACCGAGGAAGGACCAACGACTCGTCGCCGCAAGCCGTCTACTCGTAAGCGTAAACCTAAGGGTAAAACAGCGCTATGACCATCGCTTATATTGCGGTTGGCAGTAATTTAGCGGATCCCGCATCACAAGCCAGACAAGCTATTGAAGCACTGAAACAGCTGCCGCAATCACAGTTTATTACCAGCTCATCGCTGTACAGTAGTACACCAATGGGGCCTCAAGATCAGCCGGAATACATCAACGCCGTCGTCGCGATTGATACGCAGCTCGATCCATTCGCTCTGCTCGATTGCACCCAAGCTATCGAGCTAGAGCACGGACGTGAGCGCAAAGCGGAGCGCTGGGGACCAAGAACGCTCGATTTAGATATCCTGCTTTATGGCGATGAGATCATTGATTCACCACGTTTAACGGTACCTCACTACGGTATGAAAGTGCGTGAATTCGTACTTTATCCCCTAGCTGAAATCGTCCCTGATTTATCTCTCCCTGATGGAACTAAGCTGAGCGATCTACTACCAAAAATTGATCGTAATGGACTTAGTATTTGGCATTCGCCAACCTGAGTATAAGGACAGCCCATGAAAAAAATAACCATTAACGACCTGATGAACTGGAAACAGCAAGGCCGTAAATTTCCAACGGTAACCGCCTACGATGCGAGTTTTGCTCAATTGTTTGAAAGCCAAGAGATGCCAGTGTTATTGGTTGGTGATTCACTCGGCATGGTACTGCAAGGACAAAATGATACGCTGCCAGTCACCATTGCTGATATTGCTTATCATACGCGCTGTGTAAGAGCTGGCAGCCCCAATTGCCTACTGATGGCAGATATGCCATTCATGAGTTACGCCACGCCAGAGCAAGCATGTGAGAACGCCGCTCAGCTAATACGTGCAGGGGCCAATATGGTCAAGATTGAAGGCGGTGACTGGTTAGTCGAAACCGTGAAAATGCTCACTGAACGCGCCGTTCCAGTATGCGCTCATTTAGGGCTTACTCCTCAATCGGTGAATATTTTTGGTGGTTATAAAGTACAAGGTCGTGAACAAGACAAAGCTGATCGTATGGTTAAAGATGCGATCGCCTTACAAGACGCAGGGGCACAACTGATTGTATTAGAGTGTGTACCTGCAGCATTGGCGAAAAGGATCACTGAGTTACTTGACGTGCCGGTGATTGGCATTGGTGCTGGTAACAGCACGGATGGACAAATCTTAGTGATGCACGACATGTTCGGTATTTCCGCCAATTATATGCCCAAATTTTCCAAAAATTTCCTCGCAGAAACTGGAGATATGCGCCAAGCGGTCGCCAAATATATGGCGGATGTATTGAGTGGCGCGTTTCCTGATGATGCACATACTATTGCCTAAAGGAGTAATCCATGCAGACTTTTGCTGATGTTTCAGCTCTTCGCGAGCAGATAAAACAGTATAAGCGTGATGGTCGCCAAGTGGCTTTTGTGCCAACCATGGGCAATTTACACGAAGGCCATTTGACCTTAGTTCGTAAAGCGCGTGAACTCGCCGATGTTGTCGTGGTTAGCATTTTTGTTAACCCAATGCAGTTTGAACGTGCCGATGATCTCAATAACTATCCACGCACTTTAGACGATGATCTCAGTAAACTAAATAGTGAAGGTGTTGAGTTAGTCTTTACGCCGACGGCAGAAACTATCTATCCAAATGGACTCGACAAACAGACGTTTGTTGAAGTGCCTGGGCTTTCGCAGATGCTGGAAGGTGCCTCTCGTCCCGGCCACTTTCGTGGCGTCGCGACGGTCGTTAATAAGCTATTTAATATTGTTCAGCCGAACATCGCCTGTTTTGGCGAAAAAGATTATCAGCAGTTAGCTGTTATTCGACAAATGGTTCAAGACTTATGTCTAGACATTGAGATCGTCGGTGTCGCTACCGTACGTGAAATGGATGGTTTAGCGATGAGCTCACGCAATAACTTATTAACCATTGATGAGCGTCAACGAGCCCCCGTCCTCGCTCGAACGATGCGTTGGATAAGCAGTGCTATCCGTGGTGGTCGTGATGATTATCCTTCGATCATTGAAGATGCGATTGATCAATTACGAGCCGCGGATATTGAACCTGATAATCTGTTTATTCGCGATGCACAAACCCTATTACCGATCAGTGCAGAGAGTAAACAAGCAGTCATTTTAATGGCGGCTTTTTTAGGTAAAGTCCGGCTGATTGATAATCAAGTGGTTGATCTTAACGCTGAAGTGAAAAATAGTAGCGAAGAAGAGTAACCGCCTTTTCACTCCGGTGATGGTTATCACGATCGATAGTAATACCCCATATAAAAGGTCAACCTGAACAAGTTGACCTTTTTAATTGACAACTGAGATCTGAGTGATGATCATCGAAAAAATAATTAACTGCGTAATCCTTTACCTTTACTGACTAAGTAATGGGCAATCGAATAGAGGACAATAATAAATACCGCTAAGACACTAAACGACGTCGCCACATTAACATCCGATACCCCTAAGAAACCGTAACGGAACGCATTCACCATATAAACGATTGGGTTAATTTTTGATACGGCTTGCCAAAAGTCCGGTAATAAACTGATTGAGTAAAAAACACCGCCCAAATACGTCAATGGCGTGAGAATAAACGTCGGGATGATCGAAATATCATCAAAGGTGCGAGCAAAAACCGCGTTAATTAATCCACCTAGAGAAAAGACTATCGATGTCAGGAAAACCGTTGCCCCAATGATTCCCCAATGTTCGATTTGTAAGTTCACAAAAAACAATGAAACAAAGGTCACTAACGCACCAACTAATAGACCGCGTACCACTCCCCCCATCACGTAACCAGCAATGATCACGTAATTCGGCACTGGCGCAACTAATAACTCTTCAATGTTCTTTTGAAATTTCGCACTAAAAAATGACGAAGCCACATTGGAATACGAGTTGGTGATCACCGACATCATGATAAGGCCCGGGACAATATATTCCATATAGCTAAAGCCATTCATCTGACCAATTCGTGAACCGATCAGATTACCGAAAATCACAAAATACAGGCTCATGGTAATTACCGGGGGAACCAGAGTCTGAACCCAAATACGAGTAAAACGGGTAATCTCTTTACGCAGTAGACTACAAAAAGCCGTCCAATAAATCGCGTACATTAGTTATCCCCCTGATTGGAATCACGCACTATCGTGACAAACAACTCTTCTAAGCGGTTGGCTTTATTGCGCATTGAATGTACGTTAATGCCCTGTTGAGTTAGCTGTTGAAAAACACTATTTAAGCCTTGGCTTTTATCCAGTTCAATTTCTAAAGAACCATCGACCATCCGCTGAGAGATTACGTCGGATAAGGGTTGCACTTTCTGCTCATCATCGATATCGAGAATAAACGTCTCGACACTCAGTTTACCTAACAGCGCCTTCATGGTGGTGTTCTCAATTAACTCACCACGATGAATAATACCAATATTACGACAGAGCATTTCCGCTTCTTCTAGGTAGTGAGTGGTCAGAATAATGGTAATGCCTTGCTCATTAATTTTTTTTAAAAACTCCCACATCGAGCGACGCAGCTCAATATCAACCCCTGCGGTTGGCTCATCTAAAATCAGCAGTTGTGGTTGATGCATCAAAGCACGAGCAATCATCAAACGTCGTTTCATACCGCCGGAGAGATTACGAGCACGCTCCTTACGCTTATCCCATAAATCCAGTTGACTGAGATACGTTTTCGCTCGCTCTTTCGCTAAGCTTTTCGGCACGCCGTAATAACCCGCTTGTTGGATAACAATCTGCTCTACGGTTTCAAAAGGATTAAAGTTAAACTCTTGCGGGACTAGCCCCAAATACTGCTTAGCCTGTTCAAGATGCGTATCTATATCATATCCAAATACGTTAACTTGGCCTGAGGTTTTATTTACGAGAGAAGAAATAATACCGATGGTGGTCGATTTTCCCGCTCCATTTGGCCCAAGTAACGCGTAAAAATCGCCTTTTTTTACCGTTAAACTAATGCCCTTCAGTGCTTCAAACCCACCCTGATAAGTTTTACGCAACTGCTCAATTTCTAATGCATACATATTAATGACAGCCTCTAGGCTATGACGATAACAACATCTTTAGATGTGCTGGCGAGATGCCGATTTTTCAACCCTTACATTAGGAAATAATAAAATATCCCCCTTAGCGTTATCAGCCCAAATAAGCAGCAGAGGACAAGATTATTTTGCATAAAAACCGCTATGATAAACTGCTCAGATGAGTAATCTATCTGCTAATTTATCAGAGAATCGTGTAAGCACATTGTGTATAGTTGGCTCAGTTAATAAAGGGAACGAAGATGCCAGTACTTAAACAGCTTTTTGAAAATAACTCTCGTTGGTCAGAGTCAATCAAGTCCGAACGGCCAGAATACTTCGCGAAGTTAGCCAAAGGACAGAACCCCGATTTCTTATGGATTGGTTGCTCAGATAGTCGAGTCCCGGCAGAACGCTTAACTGGATTGTACTCCGGAGAGCTGTTTGTTCATCGTAATGTCGCCAATCAAGTGATTCACACCGATCTTAACTGTCTGTCGGTGGTGCAATATGCGGTCGATGTATTGAAAGTAAAACATATTATCGTATGTGGTCATTATGGCTGTGGCGGGGTAACGGCAGCGATCGATAATCCTCAATTGGGCTTAATCAATAACTGGTTGCTGCATATTCGCGATTTGTACTTCAAGCATCGTCACTATTTAGAGCAGATGCCAGAAAAAGACCGATCAGACAAACTGGCAGAAATTAACGTGGCTGAACAAGTCTACAACCTAGGTAACTCCACCATCATGCAAACCGCTTGGTTGCGCGGTCAAGATGTTGAGCTACATGGTATGGTCTATGGTATTGAGGACGGTAAGCTTGAGTACTTAGGTCTGCGCTGCGATTCTCAAGAATTAGTTGACGGAAGCTATCGTAAAGCGATGGAGAAGATTCTCAATCCACAGCATCAGCTATTGTGTCGTTAAATAATAGCTTTCAGCGATGAGGTAATGCCCACGGTTGTGGGCATACTTTTAATCATCAACATCCGGTGAAAGTTGACATTACTCTTGCGGTACCACTTTACCAATGTAAGGCAAATGACGGTATTTCTGTGCATAATCAATACCGACACCTACAACAAATTCATCAGGGATTTCAAAACCAACCCATTGAACATCGACGTGAACTTCACGGCGTGAAGGCTTATCTAATAGAGTACAAATATTGATGGAGTTAGGCTCACGTAGCGCTAAAAACTCTTTCACCTTGGTTAGGGTATTGCCAGTATCGATGATATCTTCAACCAGTAAAACGTCTTTACCTTTAATATCATCATCCAAATCTTTCAAAATGCGCACATCACGTGAACTTTGCATGCTATTGCCGTAACTCGACGCCGTCATAAAATCGACGTGATGAATTTTATCAATCGCACGAGCTAAGTCGGCCATAAAGACAAATGAACCGCGTAATAATCCAACCAAGACTAAATCTTCGCTATCTTGATAATGCTCAGTAATCTGTTTACCTAATTCACGAATGCGTTGCTGAACATCGTGCTCAGAAATCATCACTTCTACTGTATGTTTCATACCTATCTCATGGGTTAGAGCGACACTCGACGTCAGTGTGTAGCCGATCGCTGGTTAGTTCGGCACGTATAATAACATTGCCAACGCAGGGTGTTAACCTTTCACCGAGTCACTGTGAATAATTACTCCAGAAAAATACGCTCTCGTTTCAAAGAGGGATCACAGCCAAAGATTGAGATCAGAATAATAATTTTCATTTGCTAAACCATCAATAAAACTCATTGAATGACAAGTCATTTCATAACTAAGTGTACTTTTTACCCACAACGTATTGACCTGTAACATATGCACCATTACACTCATACGGTTTTTTAAACAAACTATAAAAAAATCATTAGCGTAACTAAATACGCAACAACTCAGTCAATTGGCAAGGAAAACAACTATGGACGCATCTATTGAGAAACGCCCTAGAACAAGGCTATCTCCACAAAAACGTAAACAGCAGCTCATGGAAATCGCGCTGGAAGTCTTCGCAAAACGAGGGATCGGCCGCGGCGGTCATGCAGATATTGCTGAGATCGCTCAGGTCTCTGTAGCCACAGTATTCAATTACTTCCCGACTCGTGAAGATCTCGTCGACGATGTTCTCACTTTTGTAGTACGTGAGTTCTCTAATTTCTTAACTGACCATATCGATCTCGATTTGCATGCAAAACAAAATATGCACAATATCGCGTCTGGTATGGTGAGTTTGGCTATCGACGACTGTCACTGGTTAAAAGTATGGTTTGAGTGGAGCGCCTCTACGCGTGATGAAGTATGGCCACTCTTTATGTCGAGTAATCGTACCAATCAACTGCTAGTGAAAAATGTCTTTTCAAAAGCGATTGAGCGCTCAGAGGTATGTAGCAAACATAATCCTGAGGATCTTGCTACCTTGTTTCACGGTATCTGCTACTCGCTATTCGTTCAAGCCAATCGGGCGCGTGATGAAGCCGATATGCAGAAACTGGTTAATAACTATTTGAATATGCTCTGCATCTATCAAGGCGATCGCGCAGTAGCTATTTAGTGAACCATAGCTGAATGCCGTAAAGTTAACATCCGGTAGATAGCAAAAAGCCGCTGAATGATTCAGCGGCTTTTATTATTTAACAACGATCAATTACTTTTTCTTTTTTGCTTTCGCGTTTGGCAGGTCAGTAATTGTCCCTTCAAACACTTCTGCAGCAAGACCAACTGATTCATGCAACGTTGGGTGAGCGTGAATCGTGAGTGCGATATCTTCTGCATCACAACCCATTTCAATCGCAAGACCAATTTCACCAAGCAGTTCACCGCCATTGGTACCGACAATCGCACCACCGATCACACGGTGAGTCTCTTTATCAAAGATAAGCTTAGTCATACCATCTGCACAATCAGAAGCGATCGCTCGACCTGATGCAGCCCATGGGAACGTGGCAACTTCGTAGTTAAGACCTTCTGCTTTCGCTTCTTTTTCAGTCTTACCAACCCAAGCGACTTCTGGCTCAGTATATGCGATAGATGGGATCACTTTTGGATCAAAGTAGTGTTTCTTACCAGAGATGACTTCAGCAGCAACGTGGCCTTCATGGACACCTTTGTGAGCCAACATCGGTTGACCGACAATATCACCAATCGCAAAAATGTGCGGTACATTAGTACGCATTTGCTTGTCAACGTGAATAAAGCCGCGCTCATCAACTTCAATACCTGCTTTTTCAGCGTCCATCAGTTTACCGTTTGGTACACGACCAATCGCTACAAGCACGGCGTCATAACGCTCTGCTTCTGCTGGTGCTTTCTTACCTTCCATTGACACGTAGATACCATCTTCTTTAGCTTCTACTGCTGTCACTTTGGTTTCAAGCATCAAGTTAAATTTATTCTGAATGCGTTTGGTATACACCTTCACAATATCTTTATCTGCTGCAGGAATCACTTGATCAAACATCTCAACGACATCGATCTTAGAACCGAGAGAGTGATAAACCGTTGCCATTTCAAGACCGATGATACCACCGCCCATAATAAGCAGTTTTCCAGGTACTTCTTTAAGTTCTAGCGCATCAGTTGAATCCCAAATACGAGGGTCTTCATGAGGAATAAACGGCAATTTAATTGGACGAGAACCAGCAGCAACGATCGCATTATCGAAGTTAACCAGTGTCTTACCTTCTTCACCATCAACTTCAAGCGTATTTGGACCAGTAAATTTACCAAAGCCATTCACCACGGTCACTTTACGCATCTTAGCCATACCGCCAAGACCACCCGTTAGCTGGTTAATAACTTTTTCTTTCCATAAACGAACTTTATCAATATCGGTTTTTGGCTCACCGAATACAATGCCGTGATCAGCCAGCGCTTTCGCCTCTTCAATGACTTTGGCAACGTGGAGTAGCGCTTTTGATGGGATACAACCGACATTCAAACAAACACCGCCAAGGGTGCTATAACGTTCAACGAGTACGGTTTCAAGACCTAAATCCGCACAACGGAAAGCCGCGGAGTAACCGGCAGGACCTGCGCCCAGTACAACAACTTGGGCTTTAATTTCTTTGCTCATTTCGACCTCTTATAGTCAATATCCCTAACAGGCTGAGTGGAGGGTTCTATCTTGTTTGATAATACAAAATGTAATCAAACATAATGGTTTAAAACGATTATTTTTCAGACCGCAACAGTTTACAGAGATGTTAATGGTGTGAAAAGTAAATCCATTTAGCCTGTGAGCTAGACGACAATTCGCTGAATAAAAAGCAACCTATCAGCCAATTGCAAGATAATAGTTGAATCAAGGCGGCTGAAAAGCCGCCTTCACTCGCTAACTGCTTATAATACTAAACGACGAATATCGCTCAAGCAGCCATTTAAGTAAGTAATAAAGCGTGCACCTTCCGCACCATCGATCACTCGGTGATCGTAAGACAGTGATAATGGAAGCTGTAAGCGTGGAGCAAATTCTTTGCCATTCCACACTGGCTTAATTTCCGACTTAGATACACCAAGAATACCCACTTCTGGTGCATTAACGATTGGCGTAAATGCCGTACCACCGATACCACCTAGGCTAGAGATAGTAAAGCAGCCACCTTGCATATCAGCGGCGGTCAGTTTACCGGCACGCGCTTTTTTCGAGACTTCAGCTAGCTCAGCTGAAAGCTCATAGATGCCTTTTTTATTAACATCTTTAAACACAGGTACCACAAGACCGTTTGGTGTATCAACCGCGATACCCACGTTAACGTACTTCTTGAGGATTAAGCTTTCGCCATCTTCAGACAATGAAGAGTTAAACGCCGGGAAAGCTTCTAGTGCTTTAGCCACCGCTTTCATGATGAACACCAGTGGAGTGATCTTCATGCCAGAGTCTTTCTTCGCTTCAATCGCATTTTGTTCTTTACGGAAGTTCTCTAACTCTGTGATGTCCGCGTTATCCCATTGGGTTACGTGTGGGATCATCACCCAGTTACGATGCAGGTTAGCACCAGAGATCTTCTTAATGCGCGATAATGGTTGAACTTCAGTTTCACCAAACTTGCTAAAGTCCACTTTTGGCCAAGGAAGCAAACCAAGTGCCGCACCATCGCCTTTGCCAGAAGCAACCGCCGCAGAACCAGATTCAAGGCGTTTTAGCGCTTCTTTGACGTAGTTTTGTACGTCTTCTTTTAAGATGCGGCTCTTACGACCAGATCCTTTCACTTTGGCAAGATTAACACCGAACTCACGAGCGAGACGACGAACCACTGGAGAGGCATGAGCGTATTCATGATTCTCTTGGAAGTCTGCTGTCGCAGCAGCGCTCGTTTGTGCTACTGGTGCAGCAGCGGCAGCGCTTGGTGCAGCAGCGGCAGCGCTTGGTGCAGCAGCGGCAGCGCTTGGTGCAGAAGCTTGTACAGGAGCAGCAACCGATACTTGCGCAGGAGCCGAGCCAGCCACTTCAAACACCATGATCAGTGAGCCGGTAGAAACTTTGTCACCAGCAGCGACTTTAATCGCTTTCACTTTACCAGCAAAAGGTGCCGGAACTTCCATTGACGCTTTATCACCTTCAACGGTGATCAACGATTGCTCTTCTTCAACCATGTCGCCAACCGCAACCATGATTTCAGTCACTTCAACTTCATCGCCACCGATATCTGGCACTTGAACGTCTTTATCTGCTGCGGCAGCGACTGGAGCGCTAGCTTGAGCAACAGGTGCTGGAGCCGCAGCACCAGAACCAGCAACTTCAAAGACCATGATCAAAGAACCCGTGGTCACTTTGTCACCAGAAGCAATTTTGATTTCTTTCACTGTACCAGCGAAAGGCGCGGGTACTTCCATCGAGGCTTTATCGCCTTCAACGGTGATCAACGATTGCTCTTCTGTTACCACGTCGCCGATGGCAACCATGATTTCAGTGACTTCAACTTCGTCACCACCAATATCCGGTACTTGAACTTCTTTTAATTCAGCAGAGGCAGGAGCAACGGCCGCAGCAGCAACAGGAGCCTCAGCCACAGGAGCCGCTGCAGCGGCACCTTCAGCTTCAAACACCATGATCAAAGAACCCGTGGTGACTTTATCACCCACAGTCACTTTGATCTCTTTAACAATACCTGCTTGAGAAGCAGGTACTTCCATTGAGGCTTTATCACCTTCAACAGTGAGAAGCGATTGATCTTCTTCAACCTTGTCGCCAACGCTGACAAGAATCTCAGTAACTTCAACCTCATCGGCACCGATATCCGGTACATTAATTTCGATTGCCATTATTCTTTCCTACCTTCAATTAAGCGTATAGCGGGTTAGTTTTTTCGGTGTCGATATCAAATTTCTTGATCGCTTCAACCACTACCGATTTCTCAACTTCACCACGTTTGGCCAGTTCGTTTAGTGCCGCAACCACAACATAACCTGCATTCACTTCAAAGTGACGGCGAAGGTTTTCACGGCTGTCTGAACGACCAAAGCCATCTGTACCTAATACTTTATAAGCGGCGGCAGGAACGTAAGCACGTACTTGCTCCGCATAGTTCTTCATGTAGTCGGTTGCAGCGATAGCAGGCTCTGTACCCATCACTTGAGCAATATAAGGTACTTTAGCTTCCGCTTCAGGATGAAGCATCGCATCACGCTCACACGCTTGACCATCGCGAGCCAATTCGTTAAATGAAGTCACCGAGTAAACATCAGAAGCAACGCCATAATCATCACTCAGAATTTGTGCCGCTTTGCGCACTTCATTCATGATAGTACCTGAGCTCATCAATTGAACTTTGGCTTTTGAACCGGTGTAGGTTTCTAGCTTGTAGATACCTTTACGGATGCCTTCTTCAGCGCCTTCTGGCATTGCTGGCATTGCGTAGTTTTCGTTCATGAGCGTCAAGTAGTAGAACACGTTCTCTTGGTCGCCATACATACGACGAATACCATCTTGAATGATCACCGCGACTTCATAAGCGAAGGTTGGATCATAAGAGATACAGTTTGGTACTGTGCTGGCTAGAATGTGTGAGTGGCCATCTTCGTGCTGTAGACCTTCACCGTTTAGCGTAGTACGACCCGCCGTTGCGCCCAATAGGAAGCCACGCGCTTGTTGGTCACCCGCCATCCACGCCATATCACCAACACGTTGGAAACCAAACATTGAGTAGTAGATATAGAACGGGATCATCGGTAGATCGTTAGTGCTGTAAGAGGTCGCCGCTGATACCCATGACGACATAGCGCCTAGCTCGTTAATACCTTCTTGCAATACTTGACCTGACGTGGCTTCTTTATAGTAAGAAACGATATCACGGTCTTGTGGGGTGTAGTTCTGACCGTGTGGGTTGTAAATACCTATTTGACGGAACAGACCTTCCATACCAAAGGTACGCGCTTCATCGGCAATGATCGGTACGATGTTTTGAGCAATATTCTTATCTTTCAGAAGAATATTCAACGTACGTACAAACGCCATAGTAGAAGAGATATCACGCTTTTGCTCTTCAAGTAGCGGTTTAAATTCTTCCAACTCAGGAATAATTAAAGGCTGAGTAAAGTTAGGCAAACGCTGTGGGGTATAACCGTGTAAGGCTTTACGACGCGCGTGCAAGTACTCGTACTCTTTTGAACCTTCTTCTAGCGTTAAGTAAGGTAAATCGTTGATCGCTTCATCTGAAATAAGATCTTGTAAACCAAGACGATTACGCATCGCAAGAACATGGGTCATGTCCATTTTCTTCACTTGGTGCGCAATGTTTTTACCTTCCGCCGCTTCACCCATGCCATAACCTTTAACGGTTTTTGCTAGGATAACGGTTGGACGACCTTTAGTTTCTTGCGCATTCTTGAACGCAGCAAACAGTTTTGATGGCTCATGACCGCCACGTTTGAGAGCAAAAATCTCATCATCGGTCATATCGGCAACAAGTGCTGCAGTCTCTGGGTATTTACCAAAGAAGTGTTCACGAACGTAAGCACCATCTTTAGCTTTGAACGTTTGGTAATCGCCATCGATGGTTTCATTCATCAATTGCAGTAGCTTACCAGAGGTGTCTTTCGCTAATAGTGCATCCCAGTTGTTACCCCAAATCACTTTTACCACATTCCAGCCAGCGCCTTTAAATAGGCCTTCTAGCTCTTGAATGATCTTGCCGTTACCCATTACTGGGCCATCAAGACGCTGCAAGTTACAGTTGATAAGGAAACATAGGTTATCCAGTTTTTCACGAGCAGCAAAAGAGATTGCGCCGCGTGATTCTGGCTCATCCATTTCACCATCACCAAGGAAAGCGTAAACGCGTTGCTCAGAAGTGTCTTTAAGACCACGACCATCTAGGTACTTAAGGAAACGAGCTTGATAAATAGAGGCGATTGGACCCAGACCCATAGATACGGTCGGGAATTGCCAGAATTCAGGCATCAGTTTCGGGTGTGGGTAAGAAGGCAGACCTTTGCCATCGACTTCCTGACGGAAGTTGTCCAATTGTTCAGCAGTCAGGCGACCTTCAACGAAGGCACGCGCGTAGATTCCTGGAGAAATATGACCTTGATAATAAACGAGGTCACCACCATCTTTTTCGTTAGGAGCACGGAAGAAATGGTTGAAGCACGTTTCATAAAACGCGGCAGAAGACTGGAAAGAAGCCATATGGCCGCCCAAATCAAGATCTTTCTTCGAAGCACGAAGAACAATCATGATCGCGTTCCAACGAATGATTGAACGAATACGTTTTTCAATCGTGGTATCGCCAGGGTAAGCGGGCTCTTGGGCTGCAGGAATCGTATTGATGTAGTTGGTGTTAATGCCAGTTGGCATATCAACGCCATCAAGACGAGCTTTTTCTAGAACTTCTTCTAGTAAAAATTGCGCACGCTCTACGCCTTCTTCACGTACAACGGATTCCAGGGCAGCAAGCCACTCCTGAGTTTCCAGTGCATCTACGTCATGCTTCATGTCAGACATGGCGATCTATCCTTCTGTTGGTTGGATTTATTTAGAACCGCAATGGACCGCTATTGCGGTTCATTACCCTGTTGGATGCGACGCAGAGAACGTTCACGTCGAGACTCTTCTCGGGTCAAATCCAACAATGTTTCTTCGATATAAGCTAAATGTGAGTGTGACATCTCTCGTGCTTTTTCTGGCTGACCAGAAACGATCGCATCCACGATATTAGCTCGGTGCTTAGTTACTTTCTCCTCCGCTTCTGGGCGGCGGCGTAATAATTTAAAATTTTGCAAAATATTTTGCTCAAGCAAAGGCGCAAGACTACGAACGATATGCAGCAGCACCACATTATGGGTGGCTTCGGTAATCGCTATCAAAAAGGCCATTACCGTGCTGGCTTCTGCTTCGGTATCTTTCAAGTCTTGAACTTCGCTAATTCGCGCCAAACTGGTTTGAATACGAGCAAAATCTTCATCGGTACCACGCAAAGCGGCAAAATAAGCTGAAATACCTTCCAACGCATGGCGTGCTTCCAGTAAATCTAACTGGGTTTCCGAATGACTAGACAATAAATTTAGCAGAGGATCAGAGAAACTTTGCCAGATATGTTCACTGACAAAGGTTCCGCCGCCTTGGCGACGCGTCAATAAACGTTTTGCTTCTAGGCGCTGTATCGCTTCACGTATCGAAGGACGAGAAACCTCGAACTGTTTTGCCAGCTCGCGCTCAGGAGGGAGTTGCTGCCCTGGGGCTAATGTTCCTTCCACAATCAACCGCTCTAACTCTTGCTCTATCACATCAGAAAGTTTCGGCTGACGAATCCTTTGATAAGCCATAATTTATTGTTCTTCTACTGGTCATTTTTTGCAGGCAATTGGTAATACCAATTTCAAGTTGGGGTAGAAATTAACATAATTAAAACGCGAGTGTCCAGTCAAAAGTTGACCCAAATCATAGAACCCGCCAAGTTAAAACACTTTGATAACAACTGCGTATTAAAACAGCAATAGTATAGGTCAGACCAATTACAAATTAAGCCTAAGTCAATAACCTGACAAGCTATTAGCAAAGCGTTGTAGAAATAGAATAACCGGACTGAGTGTAGGTGAACTCAGTCCAGAATGAGAAATTAGCGAGGGGGAATTAAGCTTCTAAGCAATCAATCAGTAACTGTAAAGACTGGTTGCCACGGAATTCGTTAATGTCGAGTTTATAAGCTAAACGTACCGTTTTCACCGAAGCATCGGGCCAGCGACGAAGATCAACATTAAAGGCAATGCCATCGATCATAATATTGGTCGGATGACCTTTAAATAAAGGTTCAAGCATCAATTTTAAGTGCTTTTCACCAACTAATTTTTGGTGCAGAACTTTAAACTCACCGTCAAACAGTGGATCAGGGAAGGCTTGTCCCCAAGGCCCTGCAGATCGCAACAGCTCGGCGGTATGCAGCGAAAACTCTTCCGGCTTTAACTCACCATCACTAAGTACGATCCCTTTTAAACTGGCTTCATCCAACTGCAGAGCCACTTCATGTTCAAACAACTGGCGAAAACGCGACAAGTTAGTTTCAGCGATGGTTAACCCTGCCGCCATCGCGTGACCACCAAATTTGATAATGATCCCTGGATTCTGAGTATCAATTTTATCTAAGGTATCTCGCATGTGTAAGCCAGGAATCGAACGACAAGAACCCTTAATCAATCCATCACCACCATCGGCAAAGGCAATCACTGGGCGATGATATTTGTCTTTAACTCGGGAAGCCAAAATACCGATCACCCCTTGATGCCAATCTCGTTGAAACAAGACTAACCCCTGCGGCAACACACTATTATCGGCAAATTGCAGACGCTCACAAAACGCCAACGCTTCTTGCTTCATCCCTTCTTCGATTTCTTTACGAGTTTGATTCAGAGCATCCAATTCACTGGCCATGCGCCGCGCGGCATGAATATTGTCGGTTAACAACAGTTCAACCCCAAACGACATATCGTCCAACCGCCCGGCGGCGTTAATCCTTGGCCCAAGCGCAAAACCGAAATCGGCAGCCACTAGTTTTCGCGCATCGCGTTTGGCAATTTCAATTAAGGCTTGGATACCCGGACGTGCTTTACCAGCGCGAATACGCTGTAAACCTTGATGAACTAAAATGCGATTATTGTCATCCAGCGGAACCACATCAGCTACCGTGCCTAATGCAACCAAATCGATCAATTCCATGAGTTTAGGTTCAGCAATACCGTGTTTAATAAACCATCCTGACTGACGCATATGCACGCACAACGCCATCATTAAGTAAAACGCGACCCCTACCCCAGCAAGCGCTTTCGACGGGAACGCACACAGTTGTAAATTAGGATTCACCATAGCGTCGACCTCGGGCAATACTTGTCCGGGTAAATGGTGATCGGTGACTAACACTTGCAAACCATGCTGCTTGGCATAACGTACCCCTTCGATGGAAGAGACGCCATTATCCACTGTCATGATCATTTCAGCGCCCATATGTAAGGCTTGATCAACCACTTCGGGACTGAGTCCATAGCCATCTTCAAAACGATTAGGGACTAAATAATCAACATTACGGCTACCCAGCATTCTTAGCGCCAATACCGAAAGCGCACAACTCGTTGCCCCATCGGCATCAAAATCACCAACAATAATGATCCGCTTTTGCTGCTCAATGGCATTCAATAGTAGTGACACGGCTAATTCAATCCCGTGCAAACTTTGGTACGAATGCAAAGATTTAGCGCTTTTCTCTAATTGCTCAACACGGGTAATGCCTCGATTAAGATAAATACGCTTCAATAAATCGGGGATACTGTCGGGCAATAGGCTTAAATCGACTTCTGGTCTTCTGTGGATCTCTATCATAAAAATAATCAGGCTTGGACATGCCAAGCCTGTTTCCTCGTAATAAACAACGTCGTGAGATTAGCCTTGTTGAAGGCGTTGCAGTAATTGAGCTGCGGGTAAGTAGCCACCGATCATCTCACCGCTTGGTAAGAACATTGCTGGCGTACCTGAAATACCCAGCTCTTGACCTAATTGATAATGCTCAGTAACAATTTGTTTACACTGAGCGATATTTCCTTGCGGAGTCAAAGTTTTGCGCTCAATTTTCACCTCATGCATGGCTTGCTTCGGATCGCTAGCACACCACATCGCCGCCATTTGCTCAGCAACGGGACCGGCAACACCTTGACGAGGGAAAGCTAAATAACGGATGGTGATCCCCAAATCATTGTAATCTTTAATTTGGCTATGCAAGCGAACACAATAACCACAGGTCGTATCGGTAAACACACTGACGACATAGCGTTCTTGAGGCGCTTTAAATTCAATCGTACTCGACGCAACTTGTTGTAGTTTTTTTGCGTTAATTGGCGCTTGGCGCTTAGCTAAGACATCAATATAACTACCATCATCCTTTAAGGCGTATAAGGTTCCGGCAATAAAATGTTTGCCGTCTGGTGAGGCGTATAATACACCACCAGGCGTTTGCACTTCGACCAATCCGCTGATCTCAGAAGGGACGATAGCCGTGACATCAATACCTAATGGAGCAAAACGTTGCTCAAAGCCTGCTTTATCCAAACTTGGCGTTTGCTCTTTGGATTCCTGAGCATGACATGCCATGATAAAAAATGGCAAAGCGAAAAGTGTCAGACGCGGTAAAACCTTCATAAATAATCCTTTCTTTTAAGCCCTTGGATGGTGCTCGCTGTGTATTTGCTTGAGTCGCTCAGTCGCAACATGAGTATAAATTTGCGTAGTTGATAAATCACTATGACCGAGCAACATCTGTACCACGCGTAAATCGGCGCCATAGTTCAATAAATGGGTCGCAAAGGCGTGACGTAAGACATGGGGAGACAGCTTTTCGACATCAATCCCAGCAATCACGGCATAGTATTTAATCCTGTGCCAAAAGGTTTGTCGAGTCATTTGCTGGGCACGTTTACTCGGGAAGACAACATCAGACGTATTGTTGCCCAATAAATGCAAGCGCCCTTGAGTGATAAACGTTTCAATCCATTCAATAGCATTTTCGCCCATCGGTACCAAACGCTCCTTACCGCCTTTGCCAATCACCCGCACTACGCCTTGACGTAAACTAATATTTTCCATAGTTAATGAGACCAGCTCCGTCACGCGCAGCCCCGTTGCATATAACAACTCTAACATGGCTTTATCACGCAACTCCAATGGATCATTAGGATCCGGTGCATTCAACAGTGCTTCAACTTGTTCTTCACTGAGATCTTTCGGTAAGCGTTGGGGTAATTTAGGGCTCACCAATAAGGCGCTCGGATCATCATTACGCACCTTTTCACGGTGTAAATACTGAAATAAACGACGTAACGCCGATAACATTCTCGCCCGTGAGGTTTGTTTATAATCTTGATCGGTTAGCCAGCTCTGATACTCCAACAACCCAGCCAAGCTGATAAAATCTAATCGGTAATTGTGTTGCTCCATCCAAAGCAATAATTTTGTAAGGTCATTACGATAGGACATCAGGGTATTTTCTGCTAACCCTCGCTCCATCCACATTGCATCTAAAAACTGCTCAACCAGTCCATGGTCTGTCGACAATTGTTTTGACACCGCTTCTTCTCATTATTTATTAGATTCAAACCCCAACTTAATACCACAAAATAGTCGCTACTCCTAGGTGGCATCTCAGGTCGGATTGGGTATAGAATTCGTCCATCGTTCTAAACCATGAATAAGATTCTATGAAAATTGGCCTATTTTACGGTTCTACCACCTGTTATACCGAAATGGCAGCGGAAAAAATGCGTGCCATTATTGGCGAAGAATTATTGACCCTCCATAATGTCAAGGAGACGCCACTAAGCAAAATGCGTGATTACGACCTGCTGATTTTAGGCATCTCAACTTGGGATTTTGGTGAAATCCAAGAAGATTGGAGTGCAATATGGGATCACATCGATGGCGTACCGCTAAACGACAAGTGCGTCGCATTGTTCGGCTTAGGCGATCAAGAAGGCTATGGCGAGTGGTATCTGGATGCGATGGGGATGCTACACGACGAGATCCAGAAGACCGGCGCTAAGCTTATTGGCTACTGGCCCAATCATGGTTACCATTTTGATGCCTCGAAAGCACTGACTGCCGATGGTGAATATTTTGTCGGTTTAGCACTCGATGAAGATTCACAATATGAACTCAGTGATGAACGTATTGCCAACTGGGTAGAACAAATCCTTACTGAATATCAACAGCTCAATTAAAGCGATAACTGCTGAAAAAAATAGCGCCAATCAAATACCAATCCTGGATCGGTTTTGCGTTGCGGAGCGATATATTGATGACCGGTGATCCGCTGCTGAGTGATTGCCGGATAACGCTGTTGCAAAGCCTTTGTTAAGCGTACTAATGATTGGTATTGCGCTGAAGTATACGGGACATAATCACTGCCCTCTAACTCTATGCCGATTGAATAATCATTACACCGCGCTTGACCAGCAAAGGATGATTGTCCAGCGTGCCAGGCTCGCCCAGAAAAAGGCACAAACTGCACTACCTCGCCATCACGGCGAATCAAACAGTGCGCTGAGACTTGCATCGTCGCAATGGTGGCAAAAAATGGGTGTGCGCTCGGATCCAATTGACCGGTAAAAAACTGTTCAATATAAGGCCCTCCGAACTGCCCCGGCGGTAAACTAATGTTATGCACGACCAATAGAGAAATGGGTTGTTGCTGAATGCGCTGATCAAAAAAAGGCGACGGAACATGTCGAGCGACTTGATACCAGCCTGCTGGGTCAATCATCAATTTCACC
The DNA here is from genome assembly GCF_963878025.1 of Vibrio sp. 11986-1-5. Taxonomy (NCBI): domain Bacteria; kingdom Pseudomonadati; phylum Pseudomonadota; class Gammaproteobacteria; order Vibrionales; family Vibrionaceae; genus Vibrio; species Vibrio sp. 11986-1-5. The sequence goes on along the minus strand of NZ_CAWNVW010000052.1, from coordinate 74,588 downwards.
TTATCGATTACACAAAATCCGTAATTAGTGGCTGAATTTCACGCCTAGTCAGCGTATCATTCCGACTCCATTCGATAGCATACTAAATTAGATTCGCGATGAAAAATACCCATAACAGCCAACAACGCCTTGCATACCTTAAACAGCAGCTTCCCTTGGATATTACTCGTGCGGTGCGTGATGCACTAGAAGAAGATCTTGGTGGTAGTGTCGATCCAACAGCAGACATTACCGCCAGCCTGATCCCTGCCGATGCCCATAATGTGGCAACCATTATTACTCGCGAATCGGGTGTATTTTGTGGCCAAGCTTGGGCTGATGAAGTTTTTCGACAACTTGGTGGTGAAGTAGCGATAGATTGGCATGTGCAAGATGGTGACTCGCTCGAACCCAATCAAGTATTGTGCACGCTAAGCGGCCCTGCACGCGCACTCTTGACCGGTGAACGTAACGCGATGAATTTTATCCAAACCTTATCTGGCTGCGCTACCGTTACCGCGCAATACGTTAAGCAGCTGGAAGGCACCTCATGCCGCTTGTTAGATACTCGCAAAACACTACCAGGACTGCGCAATGCGTTAAAATATGCGGTCACCTGTGGCGGCGGCTTTAACCACCGTATCGGTGTGTTTGATGCTTACCTGATCAAAGAGAATCACATTATTGCGTGCGGCGGGATCACCCCCGCGATCACGACTGCAAAAGCGCTTAATCCGGGCAAGCCGGTTGAAGTGGAAACCGAAAACTTAGCCGAGCTCGAAGAAGCGATTCACGCTGGGGCAGATATTATTATGCTCGATAATTTTAGCTTAGAGATGATGCGTGAAGCGGTGCATATCAACGCGGGTCGGGCTGCACTGGAAAACTCAGGTAATGTTACCTTAGCGACCATTCGCGAGTACGCGCAAACGGGGGTAGATTATATTTCCGTTGGTGCATTAACCAAACATATTCAAGCGTTGGATCTCTCAATGCGCCTAAAAGACTAAAGGTTAAGCGGGTTTTATCCCCCTGAAGCATCGCCTCAGCCTACATCGAATTGATATCAAACCACTATTGCCTCTTTATTAATCCCGATAAACACCAATTTCCACGCTGTTTATCGGGATATCTTTAGCTGACTCGCAAAATTTCAGCAATGACATTTCAACGCGGATGTAAAAACTGCCGCCTGACTCGAAGCACACTTGTGTGACGGTTTTATTAATGCAACCAGACACTTATCCTAATTCGGTCTCAACAACTGACCATACCCAAGGATAATTCAGTCATGAAAACTCGCTACACTAAACAACAAGGCTTTACTCTGATTGAACTGATGATCGTCGTGGCGATTATTGGCGTGCTAGCGGCAGTCGCTGTACCTGCTTATAAAGATTATGTCAGCAAATCTGAAGCGTCATCTGCCATTGCCACATTAAGAGCGTTACAAACCCCAGCAGAGCTGTATATTCAAGAGCATGGTAAATTAGAAAAGCTTGAAGACTTAGGAACATCCAAAGAAGTGAAGGGATTAGGTACATTAGCGATTGAGGGGGAAAATGCCATTAAATTTACTTTCAACGCTGGAGCATTGGACAAAAAATCAATCACTTTAACAAGAACCAAGGGAACTGGTTGGGAATGTACAACAGATCTCGATGCGTCAGTAACACCTAAATCTTGTAGTAAAGAATCATAAGTTATCAATAATTTATGCTCACCAATCTCATAGCGATTTTGCGTCAGGCGCAATTACTTAGCCTGACCCAAGAAAAAGCGCTGGTCGAACATATCCAAGCTTCTGGCGCCAGTGCGCCGGAAGCTTTGCTGGATTTAGCGATCTTCGATAGCCAAGAGCTGAGTGAGCACATCAGTCAGATTTTCGCGTTACCGCTCCAAAATCTTAACGATTATGCCTACCCAGAGCTGTGCCAACAGCTCGGATTGCGTGAGTTAATCATGCGCTACCAAGCGCTACCGATTGAGAATAATGGTTTGGTGCTCACCTTAGCCATGGCTGATCCTACTCATCTACAAGCAGAAGAAGAATTTCGCTTTGCCACCGGACTCGCGATTGAAGTGGTGCTGGTCGATTATAAATCACTACAAGGGGCGATTCGCCGTTTATACGGACGAACATTAGCTGGGCATTCTGCACAAGGCAAAGAGATCAGCCAAGACGAGCTAGCCAGCTTAGTCGATATTTCTGATGATGAGCAGCAACAAGTCGAGGACCTTAGTCAAGATGACTCTCCAGTTAGCCGATTTATCAACCAAATTTTACTGGATGCGGTGCGCAAAGGCGCGTCCGATATTCACTTTGAACCTTACGAGTCCCTTTATCGAGTTCGCTTACGCTGCGATGGTATTTTGGTGCAAACCCAACAACCCGCCAGTCATTTAGGTCGCCGGCTGGCAGCGCGGATTAAAATTTTAGCGAAACTGGATATCGCCGAACGACGCTTACCACAAGATGGGCGGATGAAATTACGTTTAAATACCAGCACCGCGATTGATATGCGCGTTTCCACCTTACCCACCTTATGGGGAGAAAAAATTGTCCTACGCTTACTCGATAGCAGCGCCGCCAGTTTAGATATCGATAAATTAGGTTATAACGAGGTGCAAAAGCAGCTCTATCTCAAAGCACTTCAGCAACCACAAGGGATGATTTTGATGACCGGCCCAACAGGCAGTGGCAAAACCGTTTCCCTTTATACTGGGCTGAGTTTATTAAATCGTGAGCAGGTGAATATTTCTACCGCCGAAGATCCCGTCGAAATCAATCTCCCCGGCATCAATCAGGTACAAGTGCAACCTAAAATCGGTTTTGGCTTTGCTGAGGCACTGCGTTCTTTTTTACGCCAAGATCCGGACATTGTTATGGTCGGTGAAATCCGCGATGTCGAGACGGCTGAAATTGCCGTTAAAGCTGCTCAAACCGGGCATTTAGTGCTCTCCACATTACACACTAATTCGGCAGCAGAGACGGTCATTCGCTTAGCTAATATGGGCATTGAACCTTTTAATCTCGCTTCTTCATTAAGCTTAATCATCGCTCAGCGCTTAGCACGCCGTTTATGTCCGAACTGTAAAGTCGCCAAACAACCAAACGTAACGGAACAACAGCAGTTTGGCTTATCGGCCGATCAGATTCTCTACTCTGCGGATCCGAACGGTTGCAGTGAATGTACCAAAGGTTACAGCGGTCGAATCGGCATTTATGAAGTGATGGCATTTAATAGCCAATTAGCTGAAGCGATCATGCAGCGCGCTTCGATTACTCATATCGAAGCCATTGCTAAAGCTAACGGCATGCAAACTTTACAAGAATCTGGAATAGAAAAACTCCAACAAGGGATCACCAGCATTGAAGAGCTGCAGCGTGTTCTTTACTTCTAATCGATTGGATTTATCACTATGACGCTATCTAAAGCACAAGAACTGAAAAATTATCGCTGGAAAGGCATCAATAGCTCTGGCAAAAAAGTGTCAGGACAATTTTTAGCGATCAGCGAATTGGAAGTGCGCGATAAACTCAAAGATCAACATGTACAGATTCAAAGGATCAAAAAAAGTAGCCTCTCTTTGATCACTCGTCTTACTCATCGCGCCACAAACAAAGAGATTACTCTGCTGACTCGCCAACTCGCGACCATGCTCGCAACAGGGGTACCGATTGTTCAAGCCTTAAAGTTAGTCGCTGATAGCCATCAAAAAGCAGAAATGAAATCGATCATCACTCAAATAAGTAAAGGCGTAGCAGCAGGGACGCCTATCTCAAAAGCAATGCGTACTGCCAGTAGCCTGTTTGACCCTCTTTACGTTGATTTGGTACAAACGGGTGAACAATCGGGTAACTTAGCGGAAGTTTTTGAGCGCCTTGCCACCTATCGAGAGAAAACCGAACAACTGCGCGCCAAAGTGATCAAAGCGTTAATCTATCCAGCGATGGTGATGCTGGTTGCGCTTGGTGTCTCTTACTTAATGCTCACCATGATTATTCCTGAATTTGAGCTTATGTTTCAAGGTTTTGGCGCCGAGTTACCTTGGTTTACTCAACAAGTACTTAAACTGTCACACCTTGTTCAAGCCTACAGCTTAGTCTTTGTGCTGCTCAGCATTGCCATTGTATTCGGTTTTAAACTAATTCGTAAAAAATCATTCCAATTCCGTTTAAAAACCAGCCGCTTAGTCCTCACCATACCCGTTATTGGTGGCATACTCTGTAAAGCGTCGATCGCCAAATTTAGCCGAACCCTCGCCACCAGCTTTGCAGCTGGGATCCCGATTCTTGATAGCCTAAAAACGACCGCGAAAACCGCAGGTAATCTTCATTTTGAAACGGCTATTCAACAAGTCTATCGAGATACTGCGGCAGGCATGCCAATGTATATCGCGATGCGTAATACTGGTGCTTTCCCAGAATTAGTTCTACAAATGGTTATGATTGGTGAGGAGTCTGGTAAGCTCGATGACATGCTGAATAAAGTAGCAACGATTTATGAATTCGACGTTGATAACACGGTTGATAATTTAGGTAAAATCCTTGAACCATTAATTATTGTCTTTCTTGGCACCGTGGTTGGTGGGCTGGTTGTGGCAATGTATTTACCTATCTTTAACTTAATGAGTGTATTAGGGTAGTATACTCACTTTCGATGTTTTATTCCTAAAATCACGAAGAAACAGATGGGTCAATGATAAGTGATAAGCTCATTTTCTCGCTAAGCGAACGCTGAATATCAATATACTTAGCTGATACCATACTCACTCTAAGTTAAAAGGGAATGGCACTCCTGCGGATAAGAGCACCCTGAATGGACATTTTTTACTATATACCTTGGCTGTTTCCTGCCTTAGCCACACTATTTGGTTTAATCATTGGTAGTTTTCTCAATGTAGTGATTTACCGCTTACCAGTCATAATGCAGCGCGAATGGCGTCAAGAATGTGCCGATGCTTTTCCTGACTACGGCATCTCCCCCCCTGATGGCAAACTTACCCTCAGTACGCCTCGCTCAACCTGCCCCAAATGCCATACGCCTTTGCGCATAAGAGACAATATTCCGCTTATCAGTTGGCTCTGTTTAAAAGGCAAATGTGCACACTGTTCAGCTCCGATCAGCGCCCGCTATCCAGCCATTGAATTATTAAGCGCAGTGAGTAGCTTAATTATTGCCCTACACTTTGGCTTTAGCCCTTATAGTGTGGCACTACTGCTATTTACTTATGTGTTAATTGCCGCCACCTTCATTGATTTCGATAGCATGTTACTGCCAGATCAATTGACTCTACCTTTAATGTGGTCAGGGATCAGTCTAGCGCTTTTGAATATTAGCCCACTATCACTCAATGATGCTGTGATTGGAGCGATAGCCGGGTATCTTTGCTTATGGTCTATTTATTGGCTATTTAAGCTACTGACTGGTAAAGAAGGCATGGGCTATGGCGACTTTAAACTGCTTGCCGCGCTCGGTGCTTGGTTAGGTTGGCAATTATTACCTTTAATCGTATTGCTCTCTTCACTGGTCGGTTTGGTGTTTGGATTGATTCAATTGCGTTTACAAAAACAAGGCATTAATAAAGCTTTCCCGTTTGGCCCCTACCTTGCGATTGCAGGTTGGCTAGCGATGCTATGGGGCGATAAACTGATCGCTTGGTATCTACATTCATTAGTAGGATAACGTTCATGGCACTGATTATTGGCTTAACTGGGGGCATTGCAAGTGGCAAAACTACCATCGCTAATCTGTTTCAAGAACATTTCTCAATTGACATCGTTGATGCCGATATCATTGCTCGGCAAGTCGTTGATATTGGTACTCCGGGCCTTAGCGCTGTCATCGAGCACTTTGGTGAGAATATTTTACAAGACGATGGTCACTTAAACCGTGGGGCTTTGCGTGAACGAATTTTTGCCGATCCGATAGAAAAACAGTGGCTCAACGCAACCTTGCATCCGCTGATCAACCAAAAAATGACGGAACAATTAAAGCAAGTCAAATCGCCCTACGGTTTACTCGTTGTGCCATTATTAATTGAAAATCAATTACAATCGATGGTGGATCGCGTGTTAGTGGTCGATGTCGATGAGCAAACACAAATTTCACGGACGATGGCACGAGACAAAGTGAATGAGCAGCAAGCCCGAGCAATCTTAGCGGCTCAAGCTACCCGAGCTGAACGTTTAGCGATAGCCGATGACGTGATTAAAAATGAAGCAAAAAACCAACAACTTTTGCCGCAAATCACAGAATTACATCAAAAGTATCTAGCAATGAGCGGCACAAATCGGTGAGAATACAGATAAATCAATCAAGGCCAGTTTCATGAGCACACATCAGTTTGAACATCCGCTAAATGAAAAAACGCGCATTTATTTACGTGTCGAAGCGCTGATCAATCAAATGGATCGAGCCTATCAAACTGCTGACGGTATTCAGCATCAGTTGCTGTTTCGCTCTCTCTTTGACCTATTAGATATTTTTGATCAGATGCAACTGAAAAGCGAATTAGCCAAAGATATTGAAAAACAGCGTCAAACCTACCGCCAATGGATTGATATTGACGGTGTCGATCAACAGATGCTGACTAGTCTATTACAAGAGATTGACAGTGTTCATCGCTGCTTACTCGCTGGCGAACGCTTCGGTCAATCACTAAAAGATGATCGATTCTTAAGCGCTATTCGTCAAAGATTTAACCTACCAGGTGGCTCTTGTTGCTTTGATCTTCCTGCTCTGCATTACTGGTTGCATTTATCTGCAGAACAAAAGCAGCAGGATATAAAGCAATGGGTTACCACCTTACAACCACTCTCCGATGCACTGGCATTATGGTTAAAGCTTACCCGTGAGACCGGACATTTTCGTGCACGAATGGCGCAAGAAGGTTTCTATCAAAGCGATGCAGAAGACGCAAATATTCTCCGTTTGTCGATCCCTTTAGAATATGGCGTCTACCCGATGATTTCTGGTCATAAAAATCGTTTTGCCATCAAGTTTATCGATTTTGCTTCCGGTAAAGCCAGCAACCAAAATATTCCTTTTGATCTTGCGGTGTGCTGCTAAATCCGTATCCTTCTGATTTGGTCTCCCCGAAGGATAGTGTCATGTCAAAAAAAATCACCGTTGTAAAGTGTCCTCAATGTGGCGACGATGTGCCATGGAGTGCACAAAGTCCTTTCCGGCCCTTTTGTAGCAAACAATGTCAAATGATTGATTTTGGCACTTGGGCTGATGAAGAAAATGCCATTCCTGGTGCGCCCGATATGTCCGACAGTGACGGTTGGTCTGAAGATCCATTATGATTTTCTGAGGGCTCGATGTGTAAAACGAACATCATCCTCAACCTCAATCTGAACATAAAAAAATCCCCAGCAGATTGGCTGGGGATTTTTTCTACTCTGATTCGACGGTCAACGGATCCGCTGGTTCTGCATCAATATCGATTTGCGTCACCCGCTGTAATCCTCTTGGTAGCAACCCTCCTCGACGACCTCGCTCACCTCGGAAATTATCTAAGTCAGTCGGTTTTAAACCTAACTTTCGCTTTCCGGCGTAAAGCGTAATCGACGAACCAGATGGAATAGCCAGCAAATGAGACACGACTTCTTCTCGCGATTTGGCCTTCGCACTAGGAATATTAATGATCTTATTACCCTTGCCTTTGCTCAATTGCGGCAAATCTTTGATCGGGAATAGTAGCATCCGCCCCTGATTAGTGACCGCTAAAATCTCATCATGCTGCAGATCATTCACGGCCTGTGGTGCAAGCAACTCCGAATTATTCGGTAAATTCACCAAAGCTTTACCACTGCGGTTTTTCGATAACAGATCCGAACCTTTACACACAAAGCCATAACCCGCATCAGAACCGACCAACCATAGCTGATCATCTTCCCCCATAATCACTTGGCGAATTGAGCTGCCTTCAGTAATGTTCAAACGGCCCGTTATCGGCTCTCCCTGACCACGAGCAGAAGGCAGAGTATGTGCTTCTAATGAATAACTACGTCCATCACTACCTAAAAAAGCCACCTGTTGATTGCTCTTTCCACAAGCGTGCGCGAGATAGTTATCACCAGCTTTATAGCTCAGACTATGGCAATCAACATCATGCCCCTTAGCATGACGTACCCAACCTTTCTCTGAGATCACCACGGTAATCATTTCATTGGGCATCAAATCGCGTTCGGTTAAGGCTTTGGCCTCCGACCGCTCAACAATCGGTGAGCGGCGATCATCACCGTATTTTTCCGCATCCGCTTTTAATTCTTTCTTGAGTAGCGTGTTCAAGCGTCGCTCAGAACCGAGTAACTCTTCTAACTTAGCGCGCTCTTTATCTAATTCATCTTGTTCACCACGAATTTTCACTTCTTCGAGTTTCGCTAAATGGCGCAGTTTGGTGTCTAAAATCGCGTCGGCTTGAATATCACTAATCCCAAAGCGTTGCATTAAAATGGTTTTTGGCTCATCTTCTTGACGAATAATCTCTATCACTTCATCAATATTGAGATAAGCAATCAACAAACCTTGCAAGATATGCAAACGAGCCAAGACCTTATCAAGGCGATATTGCAAACGAGCACGTACGGTTTCACGGCGAAATTCAATCCACTCACTCAGAATCTGCGTTAAGCCTTTGACTTCAGGGCGATTATTCAGGCCAATCATATTGAGGTTAACCCGAAAACTCTTTTCTAAATCGGTTGAAGCGAACAAATGATTCATCAAGGTATCGCAATCAACTCGGCTTGAGCGCGGCACGATCACGATTCGTGTCGGATTTTCATGATCCGACTCATCGCGTAAATCTTCCACCATCGGCAACTTTTTAGCGCGCATTTGTCCCGCGATCTGCTCCAACAGTTTCGCACCAGAGACTTGGTGTGGCAGCGCTGAAATAACGATATCCGAGCCTTCTTTGTGCCATACAGCACGCATTTTGATGCTACCACGGCCAGTTTGATAGATTTTTTCTAAATCAGACGGTGGAGAAATAATTTCCGCTTCGGTGGGAAAATCAGGGCCTTTCACGTACTGCATTAAGTCGATAAGACTAGCGGACGGATGCTCGATAAGATGAATTGTCGCTTCAACGACCTCACGGACATTATGGGGCGGAATATCGGTTGCCATACCAACAGCAATACCAGTAACCCCATTGAGTAAAATATGCGGTAAGCGAGCCGGTAACATTTTCGGCTCTTGCATAGTGCCATCAAAGTTAGGCTGCCATTCGACAGTGCCTTGGCCTAGCTCACCCAATAGCACTTCAGCAAATTTAGACAATTTAGCTTCGGTATAACGCATCGCAGCAAACGATTTAGGATCATCCGGAGCTCCCCAGTTACCTTGACCATCAACCAGAGGGTAACGATAAGAGAACGGCTGCGCCATCAATACCATCGCTTCATAACAAGCAGAATCACCATGAGGATGATATTTACCCAACACATCACCGACAGTTCGTGCCGATTTTTTGTATTTGGCCGATGCCGATAAACCGAGCTCAGACATGGCATAAATGATCCGCCGCTGAACCGGCTTTAAACCATCACCGATATAAGGCAGCGCACGATCCATAATGACATACATGGAATAATTGAGATAAGCGTCCTCGGTAAACTGACGCAGGGGTAGCTGCTCTACGCCCTCAAAACTGATTTCAGTCGACATTCTATTGTACCTCGGCCATATCACCATTGCGTTGTAACCAACTGCGTCTATCATCCGCGCGTTTTTTACCCAGCAACATATCCATCATTTCATCAGTCTCTTTATCGTCATCAATGGTTAACTGTACTAAGCGACGAGTATTCGGATCCATGGTGGTCTCACGCAATTGCAGAGGATTCATCTCCCCCAAGCCTTTAAAACGTTGGACGTTAATTTTGGCTTTCTTACTACTGAGGCGTTCGATGATCGCCTGTTTTTCATTGTCATCAAGTGCATAATGCACTTCTTTACCACAATCAATCCGATACAGCGGTGGCATCGCCACGTAGACGTGACCAGCACGAACCAAGGCGCGGAAATGACGAGTAAATAACGCACATAGTAACGTCGCAATGTGTAAACCATCAGAGTCCGCATCGGCTAAAATACAAACTTTACCGTAGCGCAGCGCCTCTAAATCATCATTATCAGGATCAATCCCCAAGGCGACAGAAATATCATGTACCTCTTGTGAAGCCAGCACTTGATCGGCCGAGACTTCCCAAGTGTTAAGGATTTTCCCACGCAGTGGCATAATGGCTTGAAACTCACGGTTTCGCGCTTGTTTAGCACTGCCCCCCGCCGAGTCTCCTTCAACAAGGAACAGTTCGGTACGACTCAAATCTTGCTGCGAACAATCGGTTAACTTACCTGGCAGCGCGGGACCAGAAGCGATTTTCTTACGTACCACTTTTTTGCTTGCCCGCATTCGACGATGCGCATTGCTGATACACACTTCGGCCAATAACTCGGCCAACTGTGGTTTTTCATTCAACCACAAGCTAAAAGCATCTTTGACAACGCTGGCAACAAATGAAGCGGTTTGACGAGAAGAGAGGCGCTCTTTGGTCTGCCCTGCAAATTGTGGATCTTGCATTTTTACTGACAAAACATAGGCGCAGCGATCGAACACATCTTCACCGGTGAGTTTAACACCACGCGGCAACAAATTACGAAACTCACAAAACTCACGCATTGCGTCAAGTAAGCCTTGACGTAAACCATTAACGTGCGTACCACCTTGCGGAGTAGGAATTAAGTTAACGTAGCTTTCGGTAATTAAATCTCCGCCTTCTGGTAACCAAATCACTGCCCAATTGGCGGCTTCTGTCTCGGTTTTCAACTCGCCCGTAAATGGCTCTTCAGGCAGTAAGGTATAACCTTTTACTCCTTCGGCAAGATAGTCTTTCAAACCATCTTCATACAGCCAGCGATACTCTTTATTGTTCACTTTATCGGTGAAAGTAATTTCTAGACCGGGACAAAGTACGGCTTTGGCGCGCAAGTTATTTACTAAACGCGAGACGGAAAAATTAGCAGAATCAAAATAACGCGCTTCAGGCCAAAAATGTACCGAAGTACCACGATTACGGCGTCCACAAGTCCCAGTGACCGTTAAATCAGAGACTTTTTCACCATGCTCAAAAGCAATGTCATACACCTGACCTTCTCGGCGAACCGTCACTTCAACCCGTTTAGACAGGGCGTTAACCACCGAAATGCCCACTCCGTGTAAACCACCAGAAAATTGGTAGCTTTTATTAGAGAATTTACCGCCAGCGTGAAGCTTACATAAAATAAGTTCAACCCCAGAAACGTTCTCTTCAGGGTGGATGTCTACGGGCATACCACGCCCATCATCAATCACTTCCAGTGATTGATCAGCGTGAAGTATCACCTGAACCTTGGTGGCGTATCCGGCCAACGCTTCATCAACACTGTTGTCGATGACTTCTTGCCCAAGATGATTGGGGCGCGTGGTATCCGTATACATCCCGGGACGGCGACGTACTGGTTCTAAGCCATTGAGTACTTCGATGGCTCCAGCATTATATTGTTCAGTCATAATACGGAATGCTTTTATCGATAAATGATTGGTAACTTTACTACCCATTAAAGATTTACGCTTGAATTATCCATCAAAAAGTAGATTTGAAGGTAAAACGGAGCAACTTAATGGAGTAAGAACAAGACAGACATAGTCTGGAAGAGCCTCTTGGATGTCAAGTGACATCCGTAAGCCTAAGGTAAAATTATGACTTTTCCCGCATGGCAGCCGTGAGTTTATAAGTTGAGAAATTCGATAATTGCCGCAGGATAGCGCTCAAACCCGACAAAACTATGATCTCCCCCCTCTTCAACCGTCTGGCGGGCATGACGATACTTATCCACCGCTTGTCGATAATCGAGTACTTCATCACCCGTTTGTTGCAACAACCAAAAATCATCAGGTTGAGCAATTGATTCAACTTCCAAGGCTTTTAACTCATCAATATGCTCAACCGTCAGCAGGTAACGTTGTTGAGTATACGGATTCTGCTGCTCACCAAGAAAATTACGCAATAATTCATACGGTTTCACCGCTGGATTCACCAACACCGCAGGAACCGCATAATGCGCATTCAGCCAAGTTGCTAAATAGCCACCTAATGAACTGCCCACCAACCCAATCTGGTAATCAGCTTGATAAGACTCAATCAAACAGCATAACTGCTCAGCGGCTTGCTGTGGAAAAGGTGCTAATTTAGGGATAACCACTTTAATATCCGAACGATGCTCAGCACAATACTGCCGCATCACCTGTGCCTTATGTGAGAGCGGTGAGCTATTAAAACCATGAATATACAATAGCAATGAAGGACGCGCAGTCATCGAGTTAGTACCCATTTGAAGTAAAGTCCGGCACAAAAGCTCCGCGCGTTAATCGCTTGACCTGCGTCGTCACTTGACCATCGGCATGCAATTCAAGCTCACGCCAACCAGGAGAGCATTGATCTAACGCGAAATCATCAGAATTCGGTTTAAACTGTACACACGTTGACGGACTTGCCATTACTTTTACTCCAGCGTAAATGCGATCCATATCTTGATGAACATGACCACATAAAACAGCCCGTGCGTTTTTGTGTTGCTGAATGACGCGCCAAAATGCATCACTGTCTTTTAACGTATGCTGATCAAGCCAAGCACTACCGACTAATAGAGGGTGATGATGCAATAAAATCAACGCATAGCGCTCTGGGTGCTGAGTCAGTTTTTCATCTAATAGATTGAGCTGATAATCACTAAGACGGCCATGCGGTACACCCACCACTTGAGAGTCGAGTAAAATCATTTGCCAGTGCTTCCCAAGCAAGACATGCTCTGGCGCATGCAGTTGTGAGGAAGGCATAACACTCCCCATGTTGGGTTTATAATCATGATTGCCCGGCAACCAAAAACACATTTTCTCTAATGCGCTAATTTCAGAGGCAAAACGCTGATAAGACTCGGCACTATGATCTTGTGAGATATCGCCAGTAGCAAGCAGAGCATCAAAGGCGACCTTTTGCTCAATAATCGCTTGGACAATGGCATGAAAACTGTCTGCTGTATTCACACTAAGTAAACAACCGTCATCAGCCGCAAACAGGTGCGTGTCCGTTATCTGAACAAGCTTAATATTATCTGATGGGTCTAAACTGGGCGATACGTTCAAATTGATAAACCTAATGCTATGAATAGTTAATATTAATCGGTGTTCGGCTAATGCCTTGCTTCAAACAGAAGGTTAGCCAATCGCCTAAAAAGCGGTTGATTTGTGCTTTCTCGTCTTTTTGCATCATTTTATGATTAGGATATTCATAACGAGCCGCAACACGTGTTAATTGATCACTAGCACAAACTTCCGCAACCCGTGCATCGTGATACAGCCTGACAGACATCACGGGCAATGAAAATGTTGAAATATCATCACTTTGACAAATTTCCACCAAAGTTGTGTACTTTGTGACCTCGAGCACTTGTAACTGATAAATCAGCTCCGCCGCTTGATAGCAACGTACTTGCCCCACACTCGATGGTTTTGGCAACAGAGCATTGAGTTTTGCGTAATTGGTTTCGTAAGTTCGCATCAGATCCGCAAGATCCACATGATACGGCTTAGTGGCAATCGATCTGCGCATGAGGTTATCAACTCCGCCATTGAGATTGTAATTGTTGATGATGCAACTCTAACCATTGTAGTGCGATTATTGAGGCACCATTCTCAATTTGGCCATCTTTAATCCATTGATAGGCCTGCTGACGCCTAAGTACGTGCACTTTAATGTCTTCCCCTTCTGAGTCTAAACCATGCACGCCGCCTGCCTGAGTCGTATCCACTTCACCAATATAGACATCGAGTTTCTCAGAACATCCACCTGAAGAAGGATAATAACTGGTAATTTTTTCTAGCCGGCCTACTGATATACCTGCTTCTTCCAAGGCTTCACGACGTACAACCTCTTGTGCCTCTTCACCAACCTCAATCATGCCCGCGATAATTTCCTTTTGCCACGGCTGCTGATGCTCTAATGCTCCTACCCTGATCTGCTCAATGATCACCACTTCATCACGTTGAGGATCATAAGCTAATAAGGCAGCGGCATGGCCACGCTCGAACATTTCTCGCTCGATAATCCCACTCCAGCCACCTTGGAATAATCGATGCTTAAATTGGTATTTAACCATACGAAAAAAACCTTGGAATAGTGTCTGTTTTGAGACAATTTGTAGATCATCAAGGCCAAACTGGTCTTTTTCTTTGTCTATCGGTTGCATGGTTATTCCTTATCGGTGAATCTTCTAGTTTACTCATCTAGGTTTACGACTGCCAACGACATTGCTCAACTTTTTGTATAAAAGTTATGTTTTTATTTAAGTAATTGCTCTTTTATGATGATAGATAGCTGATTAAATAAACATTTTGTGTAATGAACCATTCGTAAGCCAGGTTACTTATCCGTAAACATATCGATTTATATTGCACAAGTGGATAATTAAGTGTAAAAAAGTGCAAACTTTCGCATGAAATACCAACAATTTGAGTTACACTCTGTCAACGTAACTCCTTTCATATTTAGGCAGGAATAGGACCGATGAAAAAACTGCTTCCTTTTTTAGTGAGTGCAACCCTTGGTAGCTTTAGTATTAACGCATGGGCCGATGATCTTGCACAAATTTATGATCAAGCAAAACAAAATGATCCGCAATTGCTCAGTGCTGCTGCTCGTCGTGAAGCCGCTTTTGAAGCCATTAACTCGAGCCGCAGTTCGTTGTTACCACAAATTAATTTAACAGCGGGATATAACCTTACTCGCAGCGATGTGGATGCACGTGATAGCGATCGTCTATCTGCAGGCATCAGTTTTGCTCAAGAACTGTATAACCGCTCAAGTTGGGTATCATTAGATACCGCTGAGAAACAAGCTCGCCAAGCCGATGCCCAATATGCCGCCGTGCAACAAGGTTTGATGTTGCGCGTCGCTCAAGCCTACTTTGAAGTATTAAGTGCACAAGATAACTTAGAGTTTGTTCGTGCCGAAAAGGCCGCCGTTGCGCGTCAACTAGAACAGACCAAGCAGCGCTTTGATGTTGGGCTCTCCGCGATTACTGATGTCCATGATGCACAAGCGCAATATGACAGCGTTTTAGCGCAAGAAGTTTTGGCTGATAACACCTTAATCAATAGCTATGAATCTTTGAGAGAAATTACTGGGCAAGGCTATTCACAATTAAGCATTCTTGACACTCAACGTTTCTCAGCGAGCCGCAATACTGAATCAATGCAGGCGTTGATCGAACGAGCTCAGCAACAAAACTTAGCTTTACTGTCTTCACGTATTGCTCAGGATGTCGCAAAAGATAATATTGCGCTTGCTAACTCAGGCCATTTACCGTCATTAAAATTAAACGGTGGCTATAATTATGCGCGTGAATCGAATAGCAATAATTCCGCGAATAATACCGATTTTAACGATTTTACTATTGGGCTAAATCTCAATGTTCCGCTGTATACTGGCGGTAATGTCACCTCCTTAACCAAACAAGCCGAACATGCGTTTGTTGCCGCAAGCCAAGAGTTAGAAGCGACCTTCCGCAGCGTGGTTAAAGATGTGCGCGCCTATAACAACAATATTAACGCTTCAATTGGCGCATTACGTGCTTATGAACAATCGGTAATTTCCGCTCGTTCAGCCTTAGAAGCAACCGAAGCTGGTTTTGAGGTCGGTACTCGGACGATTGTCGATGTATTAGATGCCACTCGACGTCTGTATGATGCCAACCGTAATCTCTCTTCAGCGCGCTACGATTATATTTTGAATCGCCTACAACTTAGTCAAGCGATTGGCTCTCTCAGCGAACAAGATATTCTCGATATTAACGCCGGACTACAACGCGTGAGTCGATAAAGCGATCCCTAAATGAAATAAGGGGCTTCAATTGAAGCCCCTTATTTTTTATACTCTTACGCACTGAAAACGCAGTGATTGGTTATCTCTATCGAGATGATAGTCGTTAACCTTTACCGCCTTTGATCGCCTTGATAATGTCTGTGGTCGAACAGCCTTCTTCGAAATTCAGTACTTTCACTTCACCACCCGCGGCAATCACTTCTGCACCGCCAGCAATTTGTTCTGGTTGGTAATCCCCCCCCTTAACTAAAATGCTTGGTAACACTTCTGAAATTAAGCGCTGTGGTGTATCTTCGCTAAATGGAACCACCCAATCCACGGCACCTAGCCCAGCCAATACCGCCATTCGACGATCAGTTGGATTAACCGGACGCCCAGGCCCTTTCAAACGTTTCACGGAATCATCGGTATTCACCGCTACAATTAAGCGATCGCCAAGCTCTGCTGCATGATTCAAATAAGACACATGCCCAGCATGCAAAATATCAAAACAGCCGTTAGTCATGACAACTTTTTCACCGCGAGCTTTGGCTTTTTTAACCGCTTCAATCAGTGCACTTTCACCAATAATGCCAAAATCCGCCTCTTTGCTGCCGTGAATGGCTTCAGCCAGTTCAATGGTCGATACCGTCGAGGTTCCCAGCTTTCCAACCACAACGCCAGCGGCAGCATTGGCTAAGACACACGCTTCATCTAAGGATTTACCCGCTGCCACCGAGGCTGCAAGCACCGAAATTACCGTGTCACCAGCCCCTGTCACATCAAAAACTTCTTTGGCTTGCGTTGGCAAATGGAAAGGCTCCATACCACGACGCAACAACGTCATACCATGCTCACTACGAGTCACTAACAAAGCTTGTAGATCAAATTGCTCAATCAGTTGAAGTCCTTTATCAACCAACTCTTGATCCGACTTAACTTTTCCTACTACCTGCTCAAACTCGCCCATATTCGGCGTCAATAAGGTTGCACCACGATAGCGTTCAAAGTCAGCGCCTTTAGGATCAATAAATACTGGGATATTGGCCATGCGGGCTTTTTGAATCAGCTGCTGAACGTGCTCCAAAGCGCCTTTCGCATAGTCAGATAAAATCACCGCGTTCACGCTCGGCAGAGAGCGCTCCATGCGTGACAGGATCAGCTGAGCATCAATGTTCTCAAATTTGTCTTCAAAATCGAGACGGATCAATTGCTGCCCACGACTTAATACCCGTAATTTGGTAATGGTGGGGTAATCGGCTAAACCAACGAAATCACACTGCACGTTCAGCGAGGTTAATTTTTCTTGCAACACTTGTGCTGGCTCGTCAGTACCAGTTAAGCCAATGATATGCGCCAATCCACCTAAAGAAGCGATGTTCATCGCTACGTTAGCAGCGCCTCCTGGGCGCTCTTCGTTATGCTCAACTTTAACGACTGGCACTGGCGCTTCAGGGGAAATACGCCCTGTAGGACCATACCAATAACGATCAAGCATCACATCACCAATAATAAGCACACCCGCTTTACTGTAGTCAGGTAGAATTGGTTTCATTATCGATCTTCTCCACTATTAATCTATGGCGCAGTGTAACATAGCCTTTTACAGCCAAACTACTTTGAGTTACCGCTAAACGGTGTCAGTTCGACCAATCTTTATCGAGTTCAGTAGATAGCGTTCAACCTAACCACTGATGCCAAGTTTCAATCACCCATTCTCGCTGGGCAATCCATTGTTCTTCATCCACATCTGCATCAAGATTCAATAAGTTACGATGATGGATTTGATCTCGCATCTCGGTATACGCGCGGGTTAATGCCTCAGCCGATGCGCGATCCAGTACCGCTTCGTTCATCAATGATTCAAAAATACGCACATTATCCGACCAACGCGTCAACTTTGGATGCTGATGACTATAACGTAAGACAAAATATTGCGCGAGAAACTCAATATCAGTGATCCCACCTTGATCGTGCTTTAACATGAAACGTCCGGCTTTTTTACTAGCCAAGTGTTGACGCATTTTGTCACGCATCTCGACCACTTGTTGTTGCAAAGTGTTTGCATCTCGCGGCAAACAGAGTACAGAATGTCTAACATGATTAAATTTGGCTTGTAAATCCGCTTCTCCGTAAATCATTCTTGCTCGAACCAAGGCTTGATGCTCCCATGTCCAAGCCTCTTGATGCTGATAATCGGCAAAGGCCTCTATCGAACTGACCAACAACCCCGAAGCGCCAGAAGGACGTAGACGGGTATCCACTTCATACAAAATACCGGAAGCAGTCCGAGTTGAAAAAAGGTGAATAATCCGTTGAGCAAGACGCAAATAAAATTGTCGACCATCAATCGGTTTCATCCCTTGAGTCATCGCTGAGGGTGGGCAATCATGAATAAATACAATATCTAAATCGGAGTTGTAACCCAGCTCCCAGCCTCCCACTTTGCCATATCCCACCACAGCAAAACCTTTACCAGCTTGTTGGGTTAAATGATCGGGAACGCCATGTTTAGCACTGACTTGTAACCAAGCTTGATTAACCACAGCATCGACGATGGCTTCAGCCAAATACGTTAAATGATCACTGACTTTCATCACTGGTAATACACCCGCGATATCGGCAGCCGCGATTTTTAATATCCCGATCTGCTTAAATTGACGCAGCGCTTCCATTTGCTGCTCCATGTCCTCTTCTGGAATACGAGCAAGAAAATCACGCAGCTCGGTTTTATAGCTACCAAGATCAATCGGATGATAAAGATGCTGCGGATCAATCAACTCATCAAGTAAGATCGGGTAACGAGCCAGTTGCTCAGAAATCATCGGGCTAGCTGTGCACAAACGAACCAGTTGGTGCAATGCTGCTGGATATTCATCCAACAGCTCTAAATAGGTGGTGCGCGTGGCAATACTATTGAGTAAATGCAGCACTCGCGCTAAACCAAATTGCGCATCGGGATGAGAGAATATGGCTTGATAAACCTTAGGCATTAAGCGATTTAATACCTCTCGGCCACGTGGACCAATGGTTTTTTTAGCTAAATCCTGTTTAAACGTTAAGCAGCAATGCGCCAAATTCGATGGCTCTTCAATCGCCAACTCCTGCCTTAAAATAGGTAAAATCACATCCAGCTTATCTGCCATATCCCACAATTCATGAAAATGCTCAGCCGTTGTGCTTTCTTCATCGTCATCTTCACCGATCAAAGTGATAAACACGTGATGAACTTGCGTCATATGATGTTGTAACTGGCTAAGTAAGGCATCCCAACATCCATAACCCATCGCAATAGCGAGACGCCGTTGATCGTCTTCTTTCTCTGGCAGCGTTTGCGTCTGTTTGTCTTCCATGGCCTGTAATAGATTTTCTAATCGGCGCAAAAAACGATAAGCGGCCACTAACTGCGCGACTTGTTCGGCGGTTAACAGTTCCAGTTCGGCAATCGCCTGTAGTGTTTCTAATAATCCTCTCTGGCGCAAACTGGGCTCTCGTCCGCCACGAATGAGCTGGAAAACTTGGGCAATAAATTCAATCTCCCGAATACCACCAGCACCCAGTTTAATGTTATTACTCAATCCACGACGACGTACCTCACTACGGATCATCGATTTCATTCGCCGCAGCGATTGAATAGCACTAAAATCGATATAACGACGAAATACAAAAGGTCGCAGCATTTGCCGTAGTTCTTGATACTGATGGTGCATTTCACGGCCCATCACTCGCGCTTTGACCATCGCATAGCGTTCCCAATCACGCCCTTGTTCTTGATAGTAATCTTCTAATGCAGCGTAGCTCATCACTAAAGGACCGCTTTCGCCAAACGGACGCAAACGCATATCAACCCGATAACAAAAACCATCGAGTGTCGGTTGATCAAGCATTTTTATGATCTTCTGCCCTAAACGGGTAAAGAACTGTCCGTTATCAATACTGCGCCTGACGCCTTGAGTTTGACCGTTTTCAGGGTAAGTAAAAATCAGATCGATATCTGAAGAGAAATTAAGCTCCCCACCACCTAATTTACCCATGCCGATAATCAGCATCGGTTGAGCCTCACCTTGCGCATTGCATGGCGTTCCCCACTCTTGGCAGCACAGTGAATATTGCCATTGATACGTCTCGACGATCAGCGCTTCTGCCAGTTCAGAAAGATGCTCAAGGCTCTGCTCGACAGGCCAAGTGGCTAAAAAATCACGCCAAGCAATATAGACCATCTCTCGATAACGAAACTGACGTAAAATCCGCTGTCCGGTTTGTTCATCAGGGCACGAAGTTAGTAAAGCCTGTAATCGCTCACGATAAGTCTCTGCTCGCGATTCAATTTGTAACCAATTTGGAAACTCATCAACCAGCCACTCATCACGAGAGAAGGTCTGAGTGACAAAACGGCTCAACGCAGTCACATAACGAAGTGATTGCTGCAATTCAGACGGCCACTGATGCAGCTTCGGCTGCTCAGCAAGCAACTGTTGATAGGCATTATCGGCATGGGTCATTAAGCGTTCGGGGAGGTGCATAAATCATCCTTGTTTCTTATCATCGACTCACTGTATCGCAGTCTGAGATAAATAAAAACGCCCACCAAACGGTGAGCGTCGTTAATATCAATGAACCTGAGCTGATCACACCTTGAAGACGGTGATTTTTCGATCCAACTCTTCAGCATTATTTTGCATCAACTCAGAAGTTTCCAGTAACTCACTGACTACCGTGACCGAAGCTTCAACCAATTCTCTTACGTTGGTGATATTTTGATTGATCTCTACCGCGACACTGCTTTGTTGTCCCGCTGCTGTCGCAATCTGTAAGTTCATCTCATTGATGAGTTTGACTTGTTGAACAATACCGTCCAACTCTGTGCCGGCATTGGTGATTAATTCAACGCCATCAGCGGCTTCAACGACACTCTTTTCCATTAAATCCACCGCCGAGTTAGCGCTGCTTTGTAGATGGCTAATCATATCTTGAATTTCAACCGTCGCCGTCTGAGTACGCTGAGCTAAGTTACGAACTTCATCAGCAACCACAGCAAAACCGCGCCCCGCTTCGCCAGCACGAGCGGCTTCAATCGCGGCATTTAACGCCAATAAATTGGTTTGTTCAGAAATACTTTGAATGGTACCAACCACACTACCAATCGCAACCACTCGCTCTTCAACTTGATTTACGGCTGAAGCTGAAGCGGCAATATCTTTTGATAACTGATCAATTTTACGAATGGTTTTTTGGACAAACTGCTGCCCCGTCGCTGCACTATGAGAAGCGGTCTCGGTTAATGAAGACGCACTTTGCGCGTGATCGGCGACCGTTTGTACCGTTGACGACATCTGATTCATTGCCGTGGCTATTTGATCAATTTCATGGAACTCTTCCTGCGCGGAGTCTTTCGTCTCTGACATGCTGATCGTCATGACTTCCGTCAAGGTGGTTAATTCTTGTGATGTAGTGATCTGCACTTTAATTAAATCTTGCAATTGGCGACGAGTTTTCTCTAACTCACGAGCAACATCACCATACTCATCTTTACAGTCCATAAAAATAGGTTCGGATAAATCACGTTCAGCCATCTGCTTGATTGACTGATTGAGAAACTGGGTTTGACGTAACATCACTCGTGCGGCAAACATCAGTAATGAAATAAAAGTGACAATCATAAACCCAGTTTGCCAAATGACTTGGACGATGTAGGTATCATAATGCAGTTTGGCAATTTCCGTGCTTTGAGTCGCAGCAAGTAAAGAGTCATAGAACAAGCTCGCATCCCACAGTTGCTTGCCGATCACTAAAATCGTACTAAAAAACATTAGCATGACCATTTTAGGGATCAAACGTATGTCTGTGATCACCCGTTCCCACGGTTTAAATGCCATCCTCGCCATGACTGATTCTCCACTCCGTTTTTAATGCTCGCCCATCATGGTTGTGATGCCCACCTACCACGTATGAATTATTTCGAGCTTCGTATGAAATTAATACTATCAAAAACCAGCGGCTCTCGATGTGTATTACCTCGCGAATTTGCAGATTGATGGTGTGATTTGTCTAAGCCGATGGATTATGCATTACACCCTCTCTAATGCAGTATATATCCAACCATCACCGTTTTTATCGGCGACACATCAAATGGCTACAATGGAATAAATCAGCGGTTGCGCTATTTGTGAGTTAACTCTAGTTTTTCAACCAAGAAGGGAGTAATGGAGAAATGGAATGAAAGTGGCACATTCCCGAAGCAAAAGTTCAGGAATGTGCTTGATGAGTGTAGACACTATTCACGCCAGTAAGGCGTCGCTTCTATGCCAATACGACGCGTTTGCTCCATGGCGTGCAAAATCGAGTTTTCTTGACGATTAAGCCAACGGGTTAACTGCTCTTGATCTTGTTCATCTTGTAACAGATCAAGCAGTTGCTCTAACGTTTTTAAGGTTAATAAGTCATCGATACCATGTAATAAATCAATCCATGGCATCCGAAACGCTAAACGTTGCTCAACATCATATAAACGAGCAAAACTGACCCCAGTATAGAGTGCACGTATCAAACGGTATTGCTGTTCAATATAATCGTCGGCAGATAAAAGTTGCTCTAATGGAAACACTTCGACCAACTCCGCCCACACTCGATCGAGCTGTTTAACCGAGAAAGGTCCGACTGGACGAGCCATCCGTTCACGAGCTTTATCATCTAAAAATGGCTGCCATCCTCGAGTTAAAATCCAACGACTCAAATCAAGCAGTAATGCCGTATAACGAGCACTGTGCAACAGTTTTAATGACGCATCACGTTGAGGTAAAGTTTCTTGACGCAGCTTAAGCTCAGCAACTAAAAACTTGCGTGCATCTAGCTTACGTAATGCATAGCCCTTATCTTTGAGTAAGTCTTCTAGGTAGTCGTACTGTTTTAACCACGCCAATTCACCATCTAACCACTTAAGCTCTTGGCGTAAAATAGCACTGGCTCGGCGTGGCACAATACCACCGTATACGGTAAGCAGTTGACGAATAAAACTTATTGCATGACGAATCTCGTGCAAAGCCGCAATCGAGTCGCGTTCCGTATAGATTTGTTCATGACGATGCCAATGGGCAAGAGCGTGCTCAAGTGAGCGAATCAAACAAGATTCTACATTATCATCACTGCGAGTATTGACGAGAGTGATCCCTTGAACGTCGTCTCCCTCGTCGCCCATCGCTAAACGATAACCTTTTGCCGCTTTGCTCTGGTTACCTAGTCGCATTCCACCTTGTTCAGACAAGTGACGAGCAAGCAAAAATAGCGCATCTATCTGCCCCGATTTCAGCTCTAATTCAACCTCACAAATCGGCGTTTGTTTATCGCCAGCTTCAACAACACCTTGATCAAAAGCAACTTCAATTTGGCTACCATCACTCATGGCCACTAGCCATTGTTCACGAGTGAAATTGGTCGAAAATAGAGCTATCAATTGAGATTGCAGCGTTTCAGCATCGCGTCCTTGAGGCCAAATATCGTCAGGGTGCAACGTTAAATCGGGTTGATTGCAGGTGTGCTCTGCATTGTATTCCGGTCTTTGATGCAGGCCCGCCACCACTCGCCCTGCCGTTTTAACCGTTTGCACGTACACCTCATCAAAACGACGAATACGCAGCCCAATATCGTGTTGACGTAACCAATGGTCAGCAGAATCAAAATAGGTGTTACCCAGTTGCCGACAATGGTGCTGAAGCACTTTAGTTTCGGAAATTTTATTACGCAAAACGTCTGAAAAATCAGGAGAAACAAAAAACTTCAGTTCTATCTCGGTTTCCATAGTTATACCTTTCACAGCAGATAGCGACAGGATATTGCCTAATAGACAACGGGGCAAGTGAGAAATATCGTCCTATTGATGATCTAAAACAGTTTTAATGATTCTATTATTAGGTTACCATGCGCGCCTTTATAGCCAACGCTCAACATTTCACCAGGCTATCATGGTGTCTGTTCTTTCTCGGTTATAGTAATTAGGTTGAATGACCATGCCAGTAAATACCATTATGGGGTTATTTGCAAAGTCCCCCATTAAGCCTTTGCAACGACACGTTGTGTGTGTCAATGAATGCTGCTCACACCTGATCAACTTCTTTGAAGTTTGTGCTCAAGGTGATTGGGAAAAAGCCGCAGAAATACGCGCACAAATTTCTCATTTAGAGAAAGAAGCCGACGTGTTAAAACGCGAAATCCGTCTGAAACTCCCCCGCGGTCTGTTTCTGCCGGTTGATCGCACTGACATGCTTGAGCTTCTCACTCAACAAGATAAGCTGGCAAATCTTGCTAAAGACATCTCTGGCCGTGTTTACGGTCGTCAGCTTATTATCCCTAAACCTCTCCAAGATAATTTCCTCGCTTATGTTCAACGCTGTCTTGACGCAGCAACACAAGCACAGAAGGTGATCAATGAACTTGACGAGTTATTGGAAACCGGATTTAAAGGTCGTGAAGTCACGCTTGTGGCGGAAATGATTAATCAACTGGATGTCATAGAAGATGATACGGATAATATGCAGATTCGTTTACGCCAACAATTAATGGCTATCGAATCAACCATGAATCCGATTGATGTCATGTTCTTGTACAAAATCTTTGAATGGGTCGGCGGTATCGCTGATCAGGCTCAGCGGGTCGGTGCTCGACTTGAACTGATGCTTTCCCGTTCTTAAATCATTTAAGTTAACCAAATAACTAAGAGCCATAATCGTGTTTCCCACCATTCAAGCGCTAACTATATTCTTGCGCTAATGGTTTTTTTCGTGCCTAAAAAGCACCACGATGAGTCTCCGCTTGTTATCAACAACTAGGTATTACGATGGATATCCTTGCGAACTACGGCATTGTCCTGATTATTGTTGCAGCGATCTTCGGTTTATTAATGGCCATTGGTATTGGTGCGAATGACGTCGCCAATGCCATGGGCACATCTGTTGGCTCAAAAGCGCTTACCGTTAAGCAAGCTATCATCATTGCGATGATTTTTGAGTTTGCTGGTGCTTATTTAGCTGGAGGCGAAGTTACTGATACGATTCGCCAAGGCGTTATTGATACAACCTTGTTTGCCGATCAACCAGACTTACTGGTTTATGGCATGATGTCATCTCTACTTGCTGCCGGAACATGGTTGCTTGTTGCCTCTTATATGGGCTGGCCAGTCTCAACCACCCATTCAATTATTGGTGCGATTATTGGTTTTGCGACGATTTCTGTTGGTGCAGAAGCTGTTGATTGGAGCTCCGTACAAGGCATCGTTGGTAGTTGGGTCATCACGCCATTTATTTCCGGCTTATTGGCTTACGCTATTTTTGTCAGTGCACAAAAACTGATTTTTGATACTGAAACACCACTGATTAATGCCAAGCGTTTCGTCCCCGTGTACATGTTTATTACCACCATGGTGATCGCTTTAGTGACCATTAAAAAAGGCTTAAAACATGTTGGATTACATTTGACCAATAATGAAGCTTGGATTTGCTCAATTCTGGTTTCAGGCATCGTCATGGTTATTGGTTATCTGTACATTTATAAGAAATTTGCCGATACCGAAGAAAACCATGGTTTTTCTAACGTTGAACGTATTTTCTCTGTTTTAATGGTCATTACTGCCTGTGCGATGGCGTTTGCTCATGGCTCAAACGACGTAGCCAATGCAATTGGTCCTCTAGCGGCTGTTGTATCAACCGTGGAAAGCTTAGGTAATGTCGCGTCTAAAAGTGCGATTGCTTGGTGGATATTACCACTTGGCGGTATCGGGATTGTGATCGGCCTTGCGACACTGGGACATAAAGTGATGGCAACCGTCGGAACGGGCATCACGGAGTTAACACCGAGTCGTGGTTTTGCGGCGCAGTTAGCGACGGCTTCTACCGTGGTACTCGCATCTGGCACTGGATTACCTATTTCAACTACGCAAACCTTAGTTGGTGCGGTGTTAGGGGTCGGTTTTGCGCGCGGAATTGCAGCACTTAACTTAGGTGTAGTGCGTAACATTGTTGCCTCATGGATTGTCACCCTACCAGCGGGCGCCCTACTGGCTGTTCTGTTCTTCTATGCGATTCAAGCAGCGTTTACTTAATCAATTCGTCAATCCAATGTAAACGGATTGTCATTATTGACTCAAACGCACAGAAAGGGAGGCTCAGCCTCCCTTCTTTGTTGCGCCGCACGCAGAAAGTTTTTACTATTTGTAAAACAAACCTTAAGACTGATAATACAGTCGTACATAACCCTATTGCGCGTCCATCAACGGAATGAGAAGATTCAAAACTCTCAAGCGCAATATTGACCATAATTAAGGGATCTACCGTGAAAAAACTCATCTGCATGGTGCTATTTTCTTTATTAGCAGCACCAGCGCTCGCTCAAGACCGTTATGTCGCAGATAAACTGTTTACCTATATGCATTCGGGCCCAAGTAACCAGTTTCGTATTATTGGATCGATTGATGCGGGAGAGAAAGTCAAACTGCTCAACACCAATAAAGAGACTGGTTACAGTCAAATTGTCGATGAACGAGGACGTAATGGTTGGATAGAAAGCCGCTTTGTAACTCGTGAAGTCAGTATGGCAGTTCGTCTGCCACAACTTGAAAAAGAACTTAAAGAAGTAAAAAACCAACTCGCCAATGCTCGCCAAAATGCCGATAGTGAAAAAGCGGGACTGGTCGATTCACTCGAAATTCGTAACAAACAAATCGCCGAGCTAGAACAAAGTTATGGTGATATCAGTCAACAACTGATTGCTTCACAAACTGAAATCCGTGAACTGCGAGCTCGCCTCGATACCCAAAAAGAAGATTTACTCTTAAAGTACTTTATCTATGGCGGTGGCGTTGCTGGTGGAGGCTTATTGTTTGGCCTAGTGCTGCCACACATTATTCCTCGCCGTAAGCGTAACCCTGCCGGATGGGCATAATTGCACGATTAACGGTCACCGAAGGTGGCCGTTTTTTTCTTCGCACCTATTCATCTCAGTAAGGAGTCTTAGTGCAAGTTTATCTCGTCGGTGGCGCGGTGCGCGATCAATTACTCTCTTTACCTGTACATGATCAAGATTGGGTGGTCGTAGGCAGTAGTCCAGAACAGATGCGCCAAGCAGGCTATCAAGCGGTCGGTAAGGATTTTCCTGTCTTCTTACACCCGAAGACAAAACAAGAGTATGCTCTGGCTCGTACCGAGCGTAAAACAGGGGCTGGCTATACAGGGTTCGCTTGTTATTACGCCCCGGATGTGAGCATTGAAGAAGATCTCGCTCGACGCGATCTGACTATTAATGCCATAGCACAAGATAACACTGGTAAGCTGATCGATCCCTATGGTGGCCAAAGAGACTTGCATAACCGTCTATTACGCCATGTTTCTGATGCTTTTATCGAAGATCCACTTCGTGTCCTTCGGGTCGCACGTTTTGCCGCAAAGTTAGCACACCTTGGGTTTACCATTGCTAGCGAGACCATGCAATTAATGACACAGATCGCTCAATCAGGGGAACTCGAGCATTTAACAGCCGAGCGCATCTGGCAAGAGTGGCATAAATCACTTTCCACCGCCAATCCAGAGGTCTTTCTCTCTACACTGCGCGAATGTGGGGCTTTGGCGATCATTCTACCAGAGATTGACCGCTTATTCGGTGTCCCACAACCCAAACAGTGGCACCCTGAAATAGATACTGGAGTGCACACGTTAATGGTCGCCGCACAAGCGGCAACACTCTCTCCCTCTATTGCGGTGCGTTTTGCTGCGCAAGTACATGATGTCGGTAAAGGCGTAACACCGCAAAGTGAATGGCCAAGCCACAAAATGCACTGTCATACCGGGGTTAAGATTATTAACGCGTTATGCGAACGTATCCGTATTCCTAATGAGTGCAAAGCGCTAGCATTATTAGTCTGTGAGCAGCATTCAAACATTCATCGAGCGGCAGAGCTTAAAGCGATCACCAAACTTAAAATACTCGACAAACTCGATGTCTGGCGTAAACCAGAACGTTTATATGATGTTTTACTCTGTTGTCAGGCGGATCACGCAGGTCGATTAGGCTGTGAAGGGAATGCTTATCCACAACGTGATCTCTTTCTTAATGCTTATCAAGCGGCTCTAAGCGTCGAGGTACAGCAGGTGATCGCTGATGGTTTTCAGGGTAAAGCTATTAAAGAAGAGCTTAACAAACGGCGAATAAAAGCCATTAGCGCGGCGGAATAAGCCCTACTCTACCGGCCTTGTTCCTATCTTCAATATAAAAAAACGCCCTGCTAGGCAGGGCGTTCTCTAAGCAATGCTACTAAGCCGTATCCAAAAGGATTACGCTTGGCCTTTCACTTCTTTTAGACCGTTGAAAGGAGCACGACCAGCGAGTGCTTCTTCGATACGGATCAATTGGTTGTATTTAGCAACACGGTCAGAACGGCTCATAGAACCCGTCTTGATTTGACCTGCAGCAGTACCTACCGCTAGATCAGCAATCGTTGCATCTTCAGTTTCGCCTGAACGGTGAGAGATAACTGCAGTGTAACCAGCATCTTTCGCCATCTTGATAGCTGCCAATGTTTCAGTTAGAGAACCGATTTGGTTAAACTTGATCAGGATTGAGTTAACAATACCTTTCTCGATACCTTCTTTCAGGATCTTAGTGTTAGTTACGAATAGATCGTCACCCACTAATTGTAGCTTGTCACCAAGTAGTTCAGTTTGGTGCTTAAAGCCAGCCCAATCAGACTCATCAAGACCGTCTTCGATAGATACGATTGGGAACTTGTTCGCTAGTTCAGCTAGGTAATGGTTAAACTCTTCTGAAGTGAAGGTTTTACCTTCACCTTTCATGTTGTAGATACCAGCTTCTTTATCGAAGAACTCAGATGCAGCACAGTCCATCGCTAATGTGATGTCTTTACCTAACACGTAACCTGCAGCTGCTACCGCTTCTGCGATAACTTCTAGCGCTTCAGCGTTAGATTTTAGGTTAGGAGCAAAACCACCTTCATCACCAACAGCAGTGTTGTAACCTTTAGATTTTAAAACTTTAGCTAGGTTATGGAACACTTCTGCGCCCATACGTACCGCTTCTTTTAGCGTTTTTGCGCCAACAGGTTGGATCATGAACTCTTGAATATCAACGTTGTTATCAGCGTGCTCACCACCGTTGATGATGTTCATCATAGGTAGAGGCATAGAGAACTGACCAGGAGTACCGTTCAATTCAGCAATGTGCTCATACAAAGGCATACCTTTAGCGGCAGCAGCTGCTTTCGCGTTCGCTAGTGACACAGCAAGAATCGCGTTTGCACCAAATTTAGATTTGTTTTCAGTACCATCAAGGTCAATCATCACTTGGTCAATCGTCGCTTGGTCTTTTGCATCTTTACCGACAAGAGCATCGGCAATTGGACCATTAACTGCAGCAATCGCTTTAAGAACACCTTTACCTAGGAAACGAGACTTGTCGCCGTCACGTAGCTCAAGCGCTTCGCGAGAACCAGTAGAGGCACCAGATGGAGCAGCTGCCATACCAACGAAACCGCCTTCTAGGTGTACTTCAGCTTCTACCGTTGGGTTACCACGTGAGTCGATGATTTCACGACCTAGAACTTTAACGATCTTAGACATTAATGTTTCCTCTCATTGAATTTAAATGTCAAAACTAAAAGGATAGCCGCACAACTTAAGCCGCTATCCATATCCTTTTACTTCAATTCACCGCGTTGGAACTGACCGGCTGCTTTCACAAAACCTGCAAATAATGGATGACCATCACGAGGCGTTGATGTGAATTCTGGGTGGAATTGAGCCGCAACAAACCATGGATGAGCAGGGTTTTCAATCACTTCCACCAGTTTCTTGTCAGCTGACAATCCAGACACTTTCAGGCCTGCTTTTTCAATTTTTGGACGAAGATGGTTATTGACTTCGTAACGATGACGATGACGTTCATGAATCGTCGCGCTGCCGTAAAGCTCATAAGCTTTAGTGCCTTTCGCCAAATGGCAAAGCTGCGAACCTAGACGCATGGTGCCGCCCAAATCGGAACTTTCGGTACGCTCTTCTACGTTACCTTCACCATCAACCCATTCGGTAATTAAGCCTACCACAGGGAATGGGGTTTCTTTGTTAAATTCTGTTGAATGCGCGCCTTCCATACCGGCGACATTACGTGCGTATTCAATCAACGCCACTTGCATCCCTAGACAGATACCTAAATAAGGGACATTATTTTCACGTGCATATTGAGCGGCAAGAATTTTACCTTCAATACCACGATCACCAAAACCACCAGGAACCAAAATAGCATCTACGCCTTGTAAGATTTCAATGCCTTTGGTTTCAACATCTTGCGAATCGATGTATTTGATATGCACGCTTAAACGATTTTTAAGACCTGCATGTTTCAGTGCTTCGTTAACCGATTTATAAGCATCCGGTAACTCGATGTATTTACCGACCATACCAATCGTGACTTCACCTGTTGGGTTAGCATCTTCATAAATGACTCGTTCCCATTCAGTAAGATCGGCTTCTGGAGCGGTAATACCAAAACGTGCACATACCAAGTCATCTAAACCTTGTGACTTGATAAGCTGAGGGATTTTGTAGATTGAATCAACATCCTTCATCGAGATAACGGCTTTTTCAGGCACATTACAGAACAGAGCTATCTTCTTACGTTCATTCGCTGGGATCACTCGATCACTACGGCAAACAAGGATGTCTGGTTGAATACCAATTGAGAGTAATTCTTTAACCGAATGTTGGGTTGGCTTGGTTTTTACTTCACCAGCAGCAGCAAGATAAGGCACTAACGTTAGATGCATAAACATCGCACGCTCGCGACCCACTTCAATGGCTAATTGACGAATGGCTTCCATAAAAGGTAAAGACTCGATATCACCCACGGTACCGCCGACTTCAACAATTGCGATTTCATGGCCTTCAGAGCCAGCAAGAACACGATCTTTGATCGCATTGGTAATATGAGGAATAACCTGAATCGTTGCACCTAGGTAATCACCACGACGCTCTTTACGCAATACATCAGCATAAACACGACCAGCAGTAAAGTTATTGCGCTTGGTCATTTTGGTACGAATGAAACGTTCGTAGTGACCAAGGTCAAGGTCAGTTTCAGCGCCATCTTCCGTGACAAACACTTCACCATGTTGGGTTGGGCTCATTGTGCCTGGATCAACGTTGATGTAAGGGTCAAGCTTCATCATGGTCACTTTAAGACCACGAGCTTCTAAAATCGCCGCAAGCGATGCTGCTGCAATACCTTTACCTAGAGAGGATACAACCCCGCCAGTAACAAAAATATAATTTGTTGTCATGTTTAACCTGAAATTGGTTGAATGAGGGAAATGGATTTCTTCTGGACGGGATAAAACTATACCAGAACCCATTTATCGCCACAACGTGAAATCTATCACACTCAGTTTTTTATTTTTTGCTTCAAATCAAACAGATTGAAGTCGGTGCTTTTTCTTTGCTCACCATGGTTGATTAACTCGCTCAAAATGACGCAGTAAGAAGATCCATGCGATACATGGAGTCAACGAACCTTTCGCTCTTGTCTTTTTACTTGTTCCCATAACGCATCTAACTCATTTAATGTCAGGCTGGTTAACGGTTGCTGAGCTGATGATGCTAATTGCTCTACAGCTTGAAAACGACGTACAAACTTATGATTGGCTTTATTTAAGGCCAGTTCAGGATCCTTACCTAAATGACGAACCAAATTCACCGTCGCAAACAGTAAATCTCCCAGCTCTTCCTCTAACTTTTGCTCATCAACGGGCACTTGCAGTGCTTCCGTCATGACTTCATCCAACTCTTCCTGCACCTTCTCCGCCACAGGGCCGATACTTGCCCAATCAAAACCAAATTGAGCGCATTTTTTTTGGATTTTGTTCGCGCGAGACAAAGCCGGTAACGCCTGTGGTACTGAGTCTAGAATACTTTGTTCTGTTTTGCCTGCTTGCTGCTTTTCTTTACGTTTTTCGGCTTGCCAATGGGCGTTGAGTTGCTGCTCATCGGCAAACTTGGCGTCAGAAAAAACATGCGGATGACGGCGAGTGAGCTTTTCATTAACGGTGTCTACCACATCAGAAAAATCGAACAAACCTTGCTCTTTAGCAAGCTGGCTATAAAAAATCACTTGGAACAGTAAATCACCGAGCTCTTCTTGTAAGTTGGGCCAATCTTGCTGGACAATCGCATCGACGACTTCATAGGTTTCTTCGATGGTATGCGGAATAATCGTCTCAAAGGTTTGTTGTTTATCCCATGGGCAGCCATGCTCTTTATCACGTAACTGCGCCATAATCTGTTCAAGTTGTACAATAGGATGAGACATATTTTCTCTTTCTTGATACGTCATAACGAGGTCAATGAACATCATCGCACCTCGTTATTGAAGGGTGAATCAACAACATTACGCTATCGCGATTCGCACTAATGGTCGCGGGGCTTAACCCAATCGTTTGACGAGCATGACATCTTTGATCTGCTCTGTGCGTTTGATGATCCGCTGTAGAACTTCAACACTGTTCACCTCTAACTCAAAGTCCATGATCGACAATTGACGTTTATAATCACTGCGACTTTTCATGCTGATCACTTTCACTTTCTCGTTAGCCAGTAATGTGGTGATGTCTTTTAATAATCCACTACGCTCCATCGCTTCAATACGTAACGTTAAGCGATAAGTTCCAATAAAACCTCGTCCCCACACGGTATCAATGATTCGCTCAGGCGCATGGTGAATCAGTTCTTCAAGTTGCTCACAATCGCTACGATGTACCGAAATACCACGCCCTTGAGTGATGTAACCACGAATGTCATCACCAGGGATCGGCTGACAGCAACGAGCAAGATGGGTCATTAAATTATCTACCCCTTGCACCACGACTGCATCCTTATGAGTGGTTTGAGTCGTTGTCGCTTTTACTTCACCCGCTAATTTTTCTAAGGCGAGTTTATCCTCTTCTTCAGCGGTAGGCTTGTTAACTAAGGCATTGATATGGTTGATTATTTGATTGATGCGTAAATCACCACTACCGACACCCACATACAACTCATCGGCACTGTTAACATTGAAACGCTTTAATGCGTACGCTTCAGCGTCTTTTAACTTAGCACCAATTTTTGCTAATTCATTTTCGAGAATTTCACGTCCCGCTTCGAGATTTTTTTCTCGGCTCTGTTTACGGAACCAAGCATTAATTTTAGCGCGAGCTCGACCAGAATGAACAAAGCCTAATGACGGGTTTAACCAGTCACGTGAAGGATTTGGCTCTTTGGCGGTAATAATTTCGACTTGGTCACCCATGTGTAATTTATGGGTAAACGGCACGATACGCCCTGCGACTTTAGCGCCAATACAACGATGGCCCACTTCTGAGTGAATATGGTACGCAAAATCGAGCGGTGTGGCGCCCATCGGTAAATCGACGACGTCACCACGAGGTGTAAAGGCATAGACCCGGTCGTCAAAGACTTGACTACGCAGTTCATCAAGCATTTCACCAGAATCCGACATCTCTTCTTGCCAATCAAGCAGCTTACGCAGCCAAGTGATTTTCTCGTCATAGCCACTACGCGCAGCCGATGCCCCTTCTTTATATTTCCAGTGCGCGGCAACGCCAAGCTCAGACTCTTCATGCATCTGTTTAGTTCGGATCTGAATCTCTATGGTTTTGCCTTCGGGGCCTAAAATCACCGTATGGATCGACTGATAACCATTAGGCTTCGGGTTAGCCACATAGTCGTCAAATTCGCCCGGCAAGTGTTTATACTTAGTATGCACGATGCCCAATGCGGCGTAACAATCTTGCAATTTATCAGCGATAATTCGCACCGCTCGCACATCAAATAGCTCGTCAAAGGCGAGATTTTTCTTCTGCATTTTGCGCCAAATGCTGTAGATATGTTTAGGGCGACCACTCACCTCGGCATTGATATTTAACGCTTTCATCTCTTGGCGTAGATCATTGACGAAATCACGGATATATTGCTCACGAACGATACGCCGCTCAGAAAGCTGTTTAGCGATTTGCTTATAAGTGTCCGGTTGTTGATAACGAAACGCGTAATCCTCAATTTCCCACTTGAGCTGACCAATCCCCAAACGGTTGGCCAATGGCGCATAAATATTGGCACACTCTTTCGCGGCTGCGCGACGCACTTCATCGGGCTGATCTTTCACTTCGCGTAAGTTACAAATACGTTCCGCTAACTTAATCACCACACAACGAAAATCATCAACCATCGCTAACAGCATACGTCGAACATTATCAACTTGTGCCGATGCTTCACTGCCCTGCATGGTGATATTGAGCTGACCAATCGCCGCCATCTCTTCGACCCCATGAATCAACTTGATGATCTCTTTGCCGTAATGCTCTTCAAGTTCTTCTTGATCCAGCAAACCGCTGGTGGCAATTGGAAACAGTAGCGCTGCCACTAAAGTGGCTCTATCCATCGACAAAGTGATCAAAATTTCGATCATCTCACGCCCACGCCATAGCAATATTGGGCCTTGAGAATGGCCATCAAGCCAATGCTCACACTGACGATAGACTTCCGTTAGCCTTACCGACGTTTTGCTCTCTTGCTGTAAACTAGCAATCCATTTTTCTAGTTCAAACTGTTCGTCTGGGTTTAAATGTGCGCTACGAACTGCAACCATAGAGATAATCCTAATTTTTTAGATTTTAGGGTATCGACTGACTTTCGCTCCCGAAAGTTCAGCCAGTTACCGATTTTTTACAAACAAGGCCATCGACTCTAGATGGCTAGTATGAGGAAACATATCAAGCATAGCTAATTTCGCCAAATGATAACCTTGATTGAGTAAACTTTGGCTATCACGAGCTAAGGTTGCGGGGTTACACGAAACATAGACAATACGTTCCGCCGCCAGCGCCCCGAGTTGTTCAATGATCCCAGCCGCACCTGCTCGCGCAGGGTCAAGCAATATTTTATCAAACTTTTCCGCCGCCCACTCAGCCTTCGTCATATCTTGTTCCAAATTGGCTTGGTAAAACGCACTATTATTGATCTGGTTCAAATCGGCATTTTTACTGGCCACCAAGACCATCTCATCGACGCCTTCAACCCCCACCACATAGTGAGCAATGCGTGCCAACGGTAAGCTAAAGTTGCCTAAGCCACAAAAGAGATCCAATACTCGATCACTGGATTGAACGTCTAACCATTCGATAGCTTGAGCAACCATACGTTGGTTGATTGACTGATTGACCTGAATGAAGTGAGTAGGCAAAAAATGCATCGTCACTCCCGCCTCTTGGTAGTAGGGCGCTTCACCTTGTACATGCTCCAACGGCTGGTTATCCGTCAACAAATACAATGCCAATTGATGACGCTGAGCGAATTCAGACAAACGTTGTTTATCCGCACTTGGTAACGATCCTAAATGGCGTAATAAAAGCACGCTGGTATTATCAGCCTTAACCAGCTCGATATGTCCTAGTTGTTCAGGATGCTGAAAACCGCTCAATAAGGGCTTTAACTCAGCGACGCATTGATTAAGATGAGGATCCAGTACTGGGCAATCGGTAATGTTGATAATACTTTTACTCTGTTTACGCCGAAAACCAACCTGCAATTGCTGCGTTTTTTTATCCCACCATAAACTGAGCCGCGCTCGACGACGATAGCCTTTATCTTGCTCAGTGATCGGTGCCGATAATGGCACCGTTTGCTTAGCGAACTTACTCATTAAATGGCTAAGGGTCTGCTGTTTATGAGCCACTTGCGCGCCACGAGAGAGGTGCTGTAAATCGCATCCACCACACTGCTGATAATGTTGACAAAATGGCACGATACGCTCAGGACTGGGTTTAAGCACTTTGATAAGCTTTGCCCGAGAAAATTTGCTTTTACTCTCAGTGAGTTGAATTACAACTTCTTCACCAGGCAACGCTCCGTCAATAAAAATCGGTTTGTCTTGCTGATACGCCATTCCCGCGCCGAGATGATCCAGCTTCGTCACCATGACTGACTGATGTTTAGATTGAATCGAGGTATTCTTCTTCGCTTGGAAAAAACGTGCCATGCTTTATGCCTAAGTGTGATTTATAAAAAGGTTTTTGCCCCAG
This sequence comes from Vibrio sp. 11986-1-5, assembly GCF_963878025.1. Classification (NCBI taxonomy): domain Bacteria; kingdom Pseudomonadati; phylum Pseudomonadota; class Gammaproteobacteria; order Vibrionales; family Vibrionaceae; genus Vibrio; species Vibrio sp. 11986-1-5. The sequence continues at coordinate 38,568 of NZ_CAWNVW010000052.1, read as the reverse complement.
CATCACTATTCTGTGTGGGGAAGATTGTCGAAGCCATGACTCTTGCATTAAGCTATAGTGGCTTAGCGTTGAGAATAGACAGCTCGACAATAATAGCGATTGATTGAATAACTTCGCCCAATGTAATGCGGGTTATTTTCCCATATCCACACCACGATGTTTAGACAATAATGACCAAATATGGCTTACGTGCGCGTGTTATTACCCTGACTTTAGCACCAACCTTAATTATTGGGTTACTGCTTAGCGCTTTATTCTCATTCAACCGTTACCACGATTTGGAAATTCAGGTTCTCAATTCTGGTGCAAGTATCATTGAACCACTGGCGATTGCCAGCGAAGAAGCGTTAAAAAACCAAAGTAGGGAATCGGTACGACGGATCATTAGTTACGCTCATCGTAAACACTCGAAATTAGTACGCAGTATTGCGGTATTCGATGCTCGCCATGAGTTATTTGTGACCTCCAACTTTCATCCCAATTTTGAAAGTTTGATGTACCCTAAAGAGCAACCGATCCCAGTTCTCGGCAGTGCCCAGCAACATGATAACACCCTTATTCTCCGTACACCGATTTTGGCAGAAAGCCGCCTACTCGAAGATAATACGAATAGCGCGCGTTCGGTACCGGTACTGGGTTATATTGCCATTGAATTAGATCTCTCCTCGCTGCGTTTACAACAATATCAGGAGATTTTCTCCGCCTGCTTAGTGTTAATTATGGGCCTAGTGCTCTCTAGCGTTTTCGCCGTTCGTCTCATGCACGATGTGACCCGTCCTATCACCCATATGAAAAACATGGTTGACCGCATTCGGCGCGGCCATTTAGATGTTCGAATTGAAGGGAAAATGCATGGTGAGTTGGATTCACTGCGTAAAGGCATTAATGCCATGGCGGTCTCGCTATCCGAATACCATGTAGAAATGCAACACAGCATTGATCAAGCTACCTCAGATCTGCGCGAAACTCTTGAGCAATTAGAGATCCAAAACGTTGAACTGGATATTGCCAAAAAACGCGCTCAAGAAGCCGCTCGAATTAAATCTGAATTTTTAGCCAATATGTCACATGAGCTGCGTACTCCGCTCAATGGGGTGATCGGCTTTACGCGTCAAATGCTAAAAACCCAGTTAACCAATAGCCAAACAGATTACCTGCAAACTATTGAAAAATCAGCCAATAACTTATTAACCATCATTAATGATATCCTCGACTTCTCAAAACTTGAAGCTGGTAAGCTAGCACTTGAGAACATCCCTTTTGAATTCCAAGAAACCTTAGAAGAAGTGGTTAATCTACAGGCCACCAGTGCCCATGAAAAAGGCTTAGAGATCACTTTAAAAGTCGATCCGAAAATTCCGCTCGGTCTTGTTGGCGATCCGCTGCGTATTCAACAAGTCTTGACTAACTTGGTTGGCAACTCAATTAAGTTTACCGAACGAGGTAATATTGATATTAGCGTTGAAATGCGCTCACAACGGGATGATATCGTTGAGCTGCAATTTATGGTTCGCGATACTGGGATTGGTATTTCGGAGCGCCAACAAGCTCAGCTATTCCAAGCTTTTAGTCAAGCCGATGCGAGTATTTCACGTCGTTACGGTGGCACAGGTTTGGGCTTAGTCATCACGCAAAAATTAGTTGGACAAATGGGCGGCGAAATCAGTTTAACCAGCCGACTGCATCAAGGTTCTACATTTTGGTTTACGCTGCGTTTACCTGCGACAACCATGCCTATCAGCGATTGGGTTGATACGCAGGCACTATTGGATAAGCAGTTATTACTTGTTGAACCTAATATGCAAGCCGCTTCTATTGTCCAACAACAATTAGTCCAAGCTGGGTTAACGGTTACCTATCGCTCATCGATGCCTGAAGATTCCGAACACTACGATTATGTCTTACTGAATTTATCACCAGCCAAAGAAACCGACACCAGCTTAGCCGAGCAATGGATTCAGCAAGCGCTGCAATTAGCACCGCATGTGATTATTGGTACACCAAGTACCGAGCTTGCGTTAGCCGACCAACTGATGAAGCACTACCCAGTTCAATGCGTCACTAAACCGTTGTCACGCCGTAAGCTATTACAAACCCTATTAGCTCATCAGCCGACATTGCCGACGCCTATCGAGCAACCACGTGAAATAGATAAACTGCCCTTGACCGTAATGGCGGTTGATGACAACCCAGCCAACTTAAAACTGATCAGTGCATTGCTGCAGGAAAGGGTTGCAGAGGTAATTACTTGCAGCGATGGAATTAGCGCGGTAGAACAAGCGACTCTGCGCGCCTTTGATATCATTTTAATGGATATTCAAATGCCGCATATGGACGGGGTTACCGCTTGTAAGGCAATTAAACAATTACCGCTTAATAGCACAACACCAATCATTGCGGTGACGGCTCACGCTATGGCTGGAGAACGAGATCGACTACTAAAAGCAGGCATGGACGATTATCTGACCAAGCCAATTGAAGAGCATATTTTACAGCAAGTGTTGGTTCACTGGAGCCCAGCCCACTTAACTCACGGTGTAGAAAAGCTGCCTTTAAGCCATCATCAAGCAGAGCTCAACCCCACCCCATCCTCTCCCTCAACTTCAATGGTGATTGATTGGTCACTGGCCTTGAAGCAAGCCGCAGGAAAAGAAGATTTGGCCAAAGAGATGTTACAACTGTTGGTCAATTATCTTCCTGATGTGATTCAAGTGGTCAATCAAGCACAACAAGATGATCAGTATGCGTTAGATGATTTACTGCATCACATCCATAAACTGCACGGAAGCTGCTCTTACAGTGGCACGCCATCATTGAAAAGCATCTGTGCCACCTTAGAACAGATGCTGCGCTCAGGGAGCCGAGTCAGTGATATCGAGCCTGAATTATTTGAACTGCAAGATGAAATGGAGAAGTTACTCAGTGAAGCGCCACAATACCTCAACTAAAGCGCAGCAATGATGAGTAATCAGTTCGAGGGAAAAAATGACTCAAGAATCACCGTAGCGACGGCGTAATGTCGCTCATCGGAAAGGGATAGATGAATGGATGTGACTTGCATGGCTTCGGCGAGTTGCTTCGCTCGGCCATGCAGAATTAGATGGGGTTTACCTTGGGTATCGTTGGTGATTTGAAAATCATGGAACGTAACACCACAAGCGATACCAGTACCTAAGGCTTTCGCAGCCGCTTCTTTAGCGGCAAAACGTTTGGCTAAAAAGCGCGCAGGCTGTTTTAAAGCCGCACATTTAACCTGCTCTTCAGGGGTGAGGATCCGCGCCGCAAAGGCGCTACCACTACGGGTAAGCACCTTCTCAATGCGTTCAATCTCAGTAATGTCTGTGCCTAAGCCAACAATCATCGACGATTAACGACGCACGTTATCCATGATTGCTTTCATATCCGCGACCGCTTTGCTCAAACCATCAAACACCGCTCGGCCAACAATCGCATGACCAATGTTCAGCTCATAAATTTCAGGAATAGCAGCAATTGCCGCTACGTTGTGGTACGTCAAACCATGTCCAGCATTGACCGTAATACCAAGATCGCTGGCGTAGGCTGCCGCTGCCGCGATTTTTTTCAGTTCGTTTTGCTGCTCAGTCTCATTAGAGGCTTCTGCATAATGCCCAGTGTGCAATTCAATAAAAGGCGCACCGCATGCTTTCGCGGCGTCAATTTGCTCACGATCGGCATCAATAAATAGAGAAACTTTAATTCCTGCAGCGGTCAGTTTTTCCGTCGCAGCTTTCACTTTATCTAACTGCCCTAGTACGTCTAACCCCCCTTCAGTGGTCAGCTCTTCACGCTTTTCTGGTACCAAGCAGACAAATTCAGGCTGAGTGTTTAAAGCAATTTCGAGCATCTCTTCGGTTACCGCCATCTCAAGGTTCATCCGCGTTTGCAAGGTTTCACGCAAAATACGCACATCACGGTCTTGAATATGGCGACGATCTTCTCGCAGGTGAATGGTAATGCCATCCGCACCTGCTCGTTCAGCGATCTCTGCCGCATGCACAGGATCAGGATAACGGGTACCACGCGCGTTACGTAACGTGGCAACGTGGTCAATATTGACACCTAAAAGAATTGAGCTCATGTTTCTATACTCCGTGCTCTAGATAGCGTTGTGGGTCGGAACAACTCCCGACTTTTTAAAGGTTTACCGCCAAGATAAGGCTTTAAAGCAATGCGTGTAAAGCGCTTTGCGGCTTGTAATTGATTTTTGGTGGTAAAGCGTCGTTCACTGATCGCAATCAGCTCATCACCATAAAAAGTCAAGTTATCGCGTCTTACCGACGCAATAAAGCCTTTTTGTTCACGATAACGATAGGTCATCGTCGGAGTGATGGGCTCACCCGTGCCCGCACAATGTAAAAAATCAACGCCATAGCCAAGAGAGGACAATAATGCCAGTTCGAAACGACGCAAAGCTGGCTCAGGATTATCACTTTGCGCTAACTCAGTCAGCGCAAACAGATAATCATGAAACAGTGCGGGGCTAGGAACATCACTCGCCAAGACTCGGCCAACTAATTCATTGACGTACATCGCTGAATAGAGACTGATGCCACTTAAAGGAAGGCCTAAACTGATTGACTCAGCTTGACGTAATGTCTTCATGGTACTGTTGCCAGACCATTTTAATAATAATGGAGTAAACGGCTGCAAGGCGCCTTTAAGCTGAGAACGCTTGCCACGAGCCCCCTTCGCCATCAACGTTAATCGTCCATACTCTTCACTAAAGACGTCCAAGATTAAGCTTGATTCGCTATAAGGACGGCGATTAAGAACAAAGCAACGTTGAAAACCATCAATCATAACAACACCAATCACTCCAGTCAGAGTACAGCGTAGAAGACCAAATAGACGATAACATCGCGCAATATCACTGTAGGATCTGACCATGGCGATGGGAAGAGCCACGTAAAGCGACTCCGTTTGGTTTAACTCACTAGGCGCAATTTATAGATCGTCAATATAACCTAATGAACGCAAAGCTCGCTCATCATCTGCCCAGCCAGATTTCACTTTGACCCAAGTTTCCAAATAGACTTTGCGTCCAAACAGCTCTTCCATATCGAGACGGGCTTCGCGACCAATGGTTTTTATTTTCTCACCCTTTTTACCAATAACCATTTTTTTCTGGCCAATCCTTTCGACCAAAATCAAAGCATTAATATGGAAACCATCGGTTTCTGGGTTGTAATCAAAACGTTCAATCTCTACGGTAACCGAATAAGGTAATTCCTCACCGGTAAAGCGCATTAATTTTTCACGGATGATTTCCGAAGCCATAAAACGCTGTGAACGATCGGTCACATACTCTTCAGGGAAATGGTGCGTTGCTTTTGGTAAATGATGACGAACATGCTGATGCAACACATCAATATTTTTCCCCAACTTAGCCGAAATAGGCACAATATCGACAAAGTCCATTAAGCTAGAAAGATCCTGCATATGGCGCATCACATCGTTACGATCTTTGACGTTATCGACTTTATTGATGCATAACACAACTGGAAAATTGGCTTGACGCAGTTTGTTAAGCACCATCTCGTCATCAGCAGTCCAGTGTGTACCATCCACCACAAACAAGACTAAATTGACATCACTGAGTGAGCTACTGGCAGCACGATTCATTAAACGGTTGATCGCCCGCTTTTCTTCAATATGCAGCCCGGGAGTATCAACATACACCGCCTGATAATCACCCTTGGTATCCACGCCCATAATACGATGGCGAGTGGTCTGTGGTTTACGTGAGGTAATGGAGATTTTTTGCCCAAGAATATTATTTAACAGGGTAGATTTGCCGACATTAGGGCGACCGACAATGGCGACAAAACCACAGTGTTGATTATCGGGTGATGAGCTCGGTTGTTGATCGGATGCGAAGTACGCATCGATATCGAATTCTTTATCAGCCATGGTTTAATTGCTCCAGAGCGGTTTCAGCCGCTGCTTGTTCGGCTTTACGGCGGCTAGTGCCTTTACCTATAACGGGTGTGGCAATACCGGCAACATCACACGATACCGTAAACTCTTGGTTGTGTGCTTCCCCTTTAATATTAGTCACAATATAGACAGGGAGCGGACTACGTCTACCTTGTAAGAACTCTTGCAAACGTGTTTTAGGATCTTTTTGCGACACGCCAGGTTTGATGGCATCGAGTCTCGGTTGATACCAATTTAAGATGATACCGCGCACCATCTCAATATCACTATCCAGATAAATTGCCCCGATAATCGCTTCTACGGCATCAGCTAAAATTGAATCACGACGAAAACCACCGCTTTTTAGCTCGCCTGGACCTAATTTTAAGTAATCTCCCAAGCCAAATTCTCGGCCTAACTCCGCAAGGGTATTGCCGCGTACGAGTGTGGCACGCATGCGGCTCATATCACCTTCATTGATCTTAGGAAAGCGACGATATAGCTCGTCCGCAATAACAAAACTTAAAATTGAATCGCCCAGAAACTCAAGACGCTCATTATGCTTACCATTGGCGCTACGATGAGTAAGCGCCAATTCCATAAACTCAGGATCATTAAATTGATAACCGAGTTTGGGTTCTAATCTATTAATTGGAGAATTCATGCTCTCTCGATGTGTTACGGGTCAGCAAACTGCTGACCTAATTAATGCCACCTATACGATTAAATCGCACTCCGGTTGGGATCCAAGCTGGCAAGATGCTATCTGCTGATCGTTCAAATTCAAAACTGATCCAAATTGCTACGGCTTTACCCACTAAGTTTTCTTCTGGTACAAAGCCCCAAAAACGGCTATCAGCACTGTTATCACGGTTATCACCCATTACAAAATAGTGCCCTTGTGGAACAATCCACTCATTAACACCCGCGCGAGGTTGATAATCTCGAACATTATCCATTCGTAACGGGTTAATTAAAATGCTGTGCGCCTGTTGCCCCAACTGCTCATCCATCTGCATTAATGGAATATTATTCTGTACAAACTCGCTTTCAAGTACGTTAGATAACTTCACCGTTTGGCAACGAGAATCTTGTTGAGTTTGAATGCAAATTTCTTTGTTTGAGTTGTAGCGAACAATATCGCCCGGCATGCCAACCACACGCTTAATATAGTCAATACTTGGATTAGGTGGGTATTTAAACACCACCACATCGCCACGCTCAGGCTTACCAGTTTCAACCAATTGTGTGCGCCATACAGGATCTTTAAGGCCATAGGCGTATTTTTCAACCAGAATAAAATCCCCGACCAATAACGTTGGCATCATCGAGCCAGATGGGATTTGAAATGGTTCAAAAATAAACGAGCGTAATACTAAGACAAAAGCGATCACTGGAAAAATCGACACCGCATTTTCTACCCACCAAGGCTGTGGCGCGATTTTGCTGACAACTGCCGCATCAATTCCATTGGTTTCGTTCTGCACTTGAGCTTGTTTTTGTAGACGTTTTTTTGACCATAGCCACTTTTCCAACGCCCAGATGATTCCGGTCACGAGAGTAACGATCACCAAAATGAGTGAAAATGTATTCGCCATTGACTTCCCTTATCTAAAAATACGAAAGTGAAAGGGCCAAGACCCTTTCACTTGAGAACAAATGCTGAACGCACGATGCAAAAAAATTAATCTTTACCTACGTGCAAGATAGCCAAGAACGCTTCTTGTGGTAACTCTACGTTACCAATCTGTTTCATGCGTTTCTTACCTTCTTTCTGCTTCTTCAACAGTTTTTTCTTACGGCTAATATCACCGCCGTAACATTTCGCCAATACGTTTTTACGTAATTGCTTAACCGTTGAACGGGCAATAATATGGTTGCCAATCGCCGCTTGAATAGCGATATCAAACATCTGACGAGGAATGAACTCTTTCATTTTCTCGACTAACTGACGACCACGATTTTGAGCAAGATCTTTATGAGTGATGATCGCCAACGCGTCGACTTTCTCTCCATTAAGGAGTACATCGACTCGGACCATGCTCGATTCTTCAAAACGTTGAAAACCATAATCCAGTGATGCATAACCGCGTGATGTCGATTTCAAACGGTCAAAGAAGTCTAAAACCACTTCTGCCATCGGAATATCGTAGGTCAACGCTACTTGGTTACCATGATAAATCATATCCACCTGAGTACCGCGTTTTTCAACACACAAGGTAATCACACTACCTAGGTAATCGGATGGCACTAAAATATTACAACGCGCAATCGGCTCACGAATCTCTTCTATGTCATTGATCGCCGGTAATTTAGCCGGACTATCGACGTAGAGTGTCTCTTTATCGGTTTTAAGCACTTCATAGACAACGGTTGGTGCCGTCGTGATCAAGTCCAGATCGTACTCACGTTCTAAACGCTCTTGGATGATCTCCATGTGCAGCATCCCTAAGAAGCCACAACGGAAACCAAACCCTAACGCCGCAGACGTTTCTGGTTCATAAAACAGTGACGCATCATTGAGACTCAATTTCCCCAAAGCATCACGGAAGTTTTCATAATCATCCGATGAGACAGGGAAAAGTCCTGCGTAAACTTGTGGTTTTACTTTCTTAAAACCCGGTAACGGTTTTTCACTGCCATTCTTAGCAAGGGTTAACGTATCACCAACGGGAGCACCTAAGATATCTTTAATACCGCAGACGACCCAGCCTACTTCACCACAACCCAATCCGTTGGTATCAACCTGCTTAGGAGTAAAGATACCAATTCGATCCACACCCCAGACTTGGCCAGTGCTCATGACTTTGATCTTGTCGTTTTTCTTCAGGCTACCATTTTTGATACGCACTAAAGAAACCACACCTAAGTAGTTATCAAACCAAGAGTCAATGATCAACGCCTGTAACGGTGCCTCTGGGTCCCCTTCTGGGGCCGGTATTTGAGAAACAATTTTCTCTAATACATCATCGACACCTAAACCGGTTTTAGCGGAACAACGAACGGCATCGATGGCATCAATCCCAACAATGTCTTCGATCTCTTCTGCAACCCGCTCAGGCTCAGCCGCTGGTAGATCAATTTTATTGAGGATAGGCACCACTTCGAGATCCATTTCAATGGCCGTGTAACAGTTAGCCAAGGTTTGAGCTTCAACACCTTGACCAGCATCCACTACCAATAAGGCACCTTCACAAGCGGCGAGAGAACGCGATACTTCATAAGAGAAATCAACGTGTCCGGGGGTATCAATAAAGTTAAGTTGATAGGTTTGGCCATCTTTAGCGAGATAATCGAGTGTCACACTCTGCGCTTTGATGGTGATACCACGTTCACGCTCAAGATCCATGGAGTCAAGAACTTGCTCTGACATTTCACGCGAGGTTAATCCGCCACAAACTTGGATTAATCGGTCAGATAACGTCGATTTACCATGGTCAATATGGGCGATGATCGAAAAGTTACGAATGTGCTTCATAGGCTTGGGATGACTAAACTCTTTGCTGATTAGGGAATAAGAAACGCCACCGAAGTGGCATTTCATTTAAGTTGGCCGATTCTACCCAATTTCGCTAGGCTTCGCACCATAATTTAGGCGATCGGCTCACCAAGAACACGTAGCAAGATCACCTGCTGTGATGAGTCATTTTCTAACTGAGTAGAAAAATATTTCGCGATCACAACACCTAAGCCCATAAACAGCAGTGCGCAAGCGATCACGATGCCTTCCGATGCTCCTAACAATGGCGCAAACCAAAGCTCTCCCAATACCGCTCCCACAATCATCATCAATAATGGGACTAAGTAGACCAAGGCTGCCGACTGCAGCAGGCTTTTTTCGGGTAAACCAATCTCGACGATTTGTCCGATGGTGACTGGTTTATCAGTCACTAAGCGCCAAAATAAGGCTTTATTGCCTATCGCTTTTGAGACTATCCCCGTCCCACAGCTTTTAACCGAAGCACATTGGTTACAGCTGGTTTGCTGATCACAACTCAACGCAACGAGATAACCACTGGGTTGGGGCTTTACCTCAGTCACGGTGGCTAGCGCGGTCATCATGGTGAGACCTCAGGACGACTAAACGTGATCGACTGAGCAATACGCTGCGCGGTTGCTGGAGGGATATCACCAACCACAGAGATTTCATTATCACCATTGATCACGCTGTGTAAGGTGCGTCGGCCTTGCCGAACTAACTGACCTTTGAGTGAATGATCATCACGAACGGAGACATACACAGAAAAATTAAACAGACCGTCGGAAAACATTTGACTCTCGACTAAACGCTCTGTCATCGCCATCCGATAGCGATTTAACTCAAGAGGTTGAAAACCATCGGGTTTCCACCCTACCTGCCAAAAAGTTTGCTGAATATTACCTTTAGGTAATGACAGTACTTCAGGCAGTTGAACCTTATTCAGTCCAGACATTAGCGTAGCCAATTGATCATTAATCGAATAAGAAATAGTACGGTACTGCTCAAGCACTTCTCCATCGCGATCAACTAAATCGGCACGTAAAGGTAGTGAACTGTGTTCATCTATCCACAGTACATAGGAATAGCGTAAACCATCTTTAGGTACAATCCGCAAGACTTGGCAGGCAGCCCCAGCTTCACGAGCGCGTCCCATCTTAACAAAATCGTAGTATTGACCAAGCTTAGCGACATCACTATTGAGCATCGGAATGGTTGGCGCGACCATAGTGCCAGATTCAATCGTAAAAGGCTCAACACCGGGTTCGATGTAGCTGACTTCATTACCACGACGAATCACTTCTCGTACTGGACCACTGAGATAAATCAAATGCGCAAATTGTTGCTCATCTTGCCGAGCGTGACGATACAGCAAAGGCTCAATGCTGTTTTTCTTTAGCAGAATATAAGAGAGTTCATAATTGAGATGCTGACTTGCGTCGTTCATCTGATGCAACAAAGCCTCTGCAGATAATTCCTCTGCAAAGGCCTGAGTCACATGCAAACTGAACAGTGCCAGCACACTGATCAGGACTTTTTTCATTCCATTACCGGTTCAGCGAGTTGAGTGTGGGGGGCCAGATTATCACTATTTAATCTTAGCTGTAGTTCGTAATCTTGCAGTAATGCATTAATCCGTCGACGCTGCTCTTGCATACTAGCTTCATTACTGCTGTGTCGATTGACGGAATCACGCGTCAAACTCACAGGTTCAGCGCTGCCTGAGAATGGGATTGTCTGCAAGACCGGTATTTGATCGTCTTGCACACCGACGGTATCACTACCACCGTATTGTTGCACGCCGATAACCACCGCTAACGACACGCTAGCAGCAATGGCGACTTGCCCAAATTGGCTAAGCCAAGCGGGTAACTGGCGACGAGCTTTTTGCGCCGCAGGCTGCTCTTCAAGTCGAGGCTCAGCAGATTCAGTTGTTGTGACGACGCTTAACCGAGTATGAGCAGGTTCATTTTCTAGAGCGAGAGCGACCCTTCCAGCAATATTCCATTCTGGACTTACGGGTGCATCACCACGCATGACATCACCGATCAAGTGGTAGTTTTTCCACGTATCGAGACTTTCATCATCGTGGGCGATCGTTTGTAACAACGATTTATCGACCACTTCGCCATCCATAAGCGCTGAAAGCTTTTCTTTGTCAGCCATTATTTTCACCATGTTTATTGCTCATTATCGGTTATAAAAGTGGTTTAATCCGCTTTTCTACCGCTTCACGAGCACGGAAGATACGAGAACGCACCGTACCAACGGGGCAATCCATGACTTCGGCGATCTCTTCGTAGCTTAAACCTTCCAGCTCTCGCAACGTCATCGCAGTTTTTAAATCTTCAGGCAACGCCTCTATCGCATTAAACACTACCTGCTTCAATTCTTTGGACAGCGTAATGTTTTCAGGGTTCGATATTTCTTTTAATGCATTATTGGTTTCGTAAAATTCAGCGTCTTCAGCATCAATATCATTCGCTGGTGGCCGGCGGCTTTGAGCGACGATATGATTTTTCGCAGTATTGACAGCAATGCGATATAACCAAGTATAAAACGCACTCTCACCGCGAAACGTCGGAATCGCACGATACGCTTTAATAAACGCTTCTTGTGCGACATCGGGCACGTCTCCAGAGTTGCTCACATACCGCGAAATAAGATTGCACACCTTATTTTGGTATCTCAACACCAAAAGATTAAATGCCTGCTTATCTCCGTTCTGAACTCGCTCAATCAACACTTGATCGGTCAGCTGCTCGTTCATTCGAGCGGTTACTCCTATTGTTATCCCCCTACCTTCTCAGATATGGGCTCTAATTATGCAGAATGCTTGCTTGACACCGCTGCTTACATGAGCACTATTGTGACTCAATTACGCACAGAAAGTTCAATGCCAGGTAAAATTTTCCTTTACGCTGCGCATTATGCTGTAATGAACAACGGATACCTAAGTTAAGATTACTTGAGGTATAGACAACAAGGTATGAAAATCTTAAAGGTTAGTTACGCGTACAACAAGTAAATACCTTGTCAGCTTTAGTTTAATTTCAAGTGGGCATGTTCCACTTAAAGTTCAGGAAGTAAACCATCTTATGAACGACTCTCGAGAACATCAATGCGACGTATTGATAGTAGGTAGTGGCGCGGCAGGCTTATCTTTAGCACTGCAAGTGGCTGAGCACTGTCATGTGATTGTATTGAGCAAAGGACCTCGTAGTGAAGGGGCGACCTATTACGCACAAGGCGGTATTGCAGCGGTGTTTGACGAATCCGATAGCATCGAATCTCATGTGCAAGATACGCTGATCGCTGGTGCAGGGATCTGCGACCAAGAGACGGTACAATTTATCGCTGAACACGCCAAAGCCTGTGTTCAGTGGCTGATCGATGGTGGCGTGCCTTTTGACAAAGAAGAGAACGACCCTGAGGGGCAGCCGCGCTACCATTTAACCCGAGAAGGTGGCCACAGCCATCGACGCATTTTGCACGCCGCCGATGCAACAGGCATGGCGATGCAAACCTCGCTGCAAGATAATATTCTCCATCACCCTAATATTCGCCTGTTTGAACGTTACAATGCGCTCGATTTGATCACCGAAGATAAAATTGGTGGCGATGAGAATAAAGTCGTCGGTGCTTATGTCTGGAATCGTAATGATGAACATGTTGAAACGATTCGAGCTAAATTTGTTGTGCTCGCGACCGGTGGCGCATCAAAGGTATATCAATACACTTCAAATCCCGATGTTTCCTCGGGGGATGGTATCGCCATGGCGTGGCGTGCAGGCTGCCGAGTCGCTAATCTGGAATTTAACCAATTTCATCCGACGTGTTTGTATCATCCAGAAGCTCGTAATTTCCTACTGACTGAAGCACTACGCGGTGAAGGCGCTTATTTACGTCGCCCCGATGGCAGCCGTTTTATGACCGATTTTGATCCTCGGGCAGAATTGGCTCCGCGGGACATCGTCGCTCGCGCAATCGATTATGAAATGAAACGTTTGGGCGCAGATTGTATGTATCTTGATATCAGCCATAAACCCGCGGCGTTTATTGAGAAACATTTTCCAACCATACATAACCGCCTGATGGATTTAGGCATTGATATGACCAAAGAACCGATCCCGATTGTTCCAGCAGCTCATTACACTTGTGGTGGAGTGGTTATCAATCAGCAGGGCCAAACGGATCTTAAACAGTTATATGCGATTGGTGAGGTCAGTTACACCGGCTTGCATGGTGCTAACCGTATGGCGTCTAACTCTTTGTTAGAGTGTGTGGTTTATGCTTGGTCTGCCGCCCAAGATATTTTACGCCAATATCCTCAAGCCCAGATGCCACCTTCCCTACCTCATTGGGATGAAAGTAAAGTGACTTGCTCGGATGAAGAAGTCGTTATTCAGCACAATTGGCATGAACTCCGTCTATTTATGTGGGATTACATGGGCATTGTTCGCACCGATAAACGTCTAGCACGAGCTTTACGACGTATTCAGTTATTACAGCAAGAGACCCATGAATACTACAGTCATTTCCGAGTATCCAATAACCTCCTTGAGCTGCGTAACTTATTGCAGGTCGCAGAGCTGATGGTTCGCTGTGCAATGCAGCGCAAAGAGAGTAGAGGGTTACACTACACACTAGATTATCCTGAACCACTGGAAAAGAGTGGCCCAACTATTCTCTCACCAAGATGACACCGTTAACGGGAGCCTGAATGCTCCCGTTTTAAGCGCCCCAGCAACTGACGATAATCCGTTGCAGAGCAACTATCTCGCCATAGGAGCACGGATCGCTGCCGACCATAAAAACGAATGAATAATCCTCGATATAATAACGATACACCTTGGTAAGACAACTCTTGGTCTGCCCATCGCAGCCGTCCAGAAAAATCAATCTCAACTTCTTGTGATAAAGTCGCTGGTAACCAATCTAATAAAGGTGTTTTTAGCCAATAACACAGGATCACCATAGCGGCGATGAGAGGAATGGGCGAAATTAATAATGCCCATATCAGCAGCATCAACAGACACCACGCGGTAATATGGGCAAACAGGGAAGGACTTAAAGCAAGCTTAACGGACTTTGCTGAGATTATAAGCGACAATCTTGTCTACCATGGCAGCATGACCGAGATTTTCAGAGCGCCCGTGGCCCATGATCCAAGTAAAGAGATCAGGGTCATCACACTCAAGTAAAGAGACAAAATCTTGTTGCTCTGATTCACTCAAGGCTTCAAAACACTCCTCGAAAAAGGGCATGACAACCACATCAAGTTCTAACATGCCACGACGGCATGCCCATTTCACTCGTGCTTTTTCTTGCGCAGTGTACATCGACTTTCCTCACCTTAGGTACATTTTTGGCAAGTGTAACAAGCAACCCTCAATACAACTAGTAGCTTAGTCACAGTCCCTATTCAAGCTGACAAAAAACTTGATCCAGATTAACATAGTGAAAATCATTTCAGTTAGGTGAAGGATATGAGCTGGAAAAATACATTTACCCCTCTTTTAGTGACCACCGATGACTTATTACCGGAATTGATGGTGACCCATCTCGAACAGTGGAGCGCAATCTGCGTTTCAGGCATCGATAGTAAACCTTACTTACAAGGACAGCTCACCTGTAATGTGGTCGCATTACCTGCACAACAAATGGTTTACGGCGCACACTGCGACGCGAAAGGCAAAGTATGGAGCGCTTTTCGTTTATTTCATCACCGAGATGGTTACGCCATGTTCCAACCCGCTTCAGCGGTTGACGTCGAATTACGAGAACTCAAAAAGTACGCGATTTTTTCTAAAGTGACCATCGACCAAAGCCAAGATGTCGCTTTAGGCCTTATCGGAACACAAGCTGAACGGTGGCTAGACCAATTCAGTGATTGTCGCGATGACGTACGTGTTTTAGAGCAAGGAACGGCGGTAAAAATCAGCGCTAAACGTTGGTTACTGTTAGTTAATCCTGATTCCGTAGAAGCCTTACTGGAAAACATGCCAGCTCAGCGCGTCAACTCAGAGATCTGGACTCGCTTTGAGATTCAAGAAGCACTACCGATCGTCACTCAAGAGCAGCAAAATGAGCATATCCCGCAAGCGTTAAACTTACAGGCTTTAGGCGGCATCAGCTTTAACAAAGGCTGTTATACTGGCCAAGAAACGGTAGCACGAGCCAAATACCGAGGGATCAATAAGCGAGCTTTATGTCTGGTCGCCGGTGATATTCATCAGCCATTAAACGCCGATCAAAGCATTGAATTAGAACGAGCGGTTGGTGATAACTGGCGCAGCGCTGGGGTACTGATGGCCCATTACTCTTTTGCCGATCAACGTGCTATCGGGCTTATTGTTCTCCCCAATAACCTTGAGTCTGATACCCTATTACGCATAAAATCTCAGCCAGAGACACGCTGGACACTACAACCTTTACCCTATTCATTAGATGATGCTTAAACCACTTTCAACCCCAATCATCAACTACTTAGAGCAACAAAAGGTCGATCATCAGTTGCTGCATCATCAGTCAGCCGCAATCACCATCGAAGATGCCGCACGTCAACGCGGCATCGATCCCAGTCAAATGGTCAAATGTCTTTTACTGCGCGATATGAGTAACCGTTTGGCTTTAGCGTGTGTACCTGGCGATCAAACTGTGGATCCGAAGAAAGTTCGCAGAGTATTAGATTGGCGAAGAATGACTTGCGTCGACCGCTCTCAAGTTGAAGCGTTGACAGGCTATACAATAGGCACTGTCACGCCATTATGCTTAACCATATCGTTACCGGTTATTTTTGACTATTCATTAAAACAACAAACGTTGGTCACCATTAGCAGTGGCTCACCGCATGCAGGGATAGCCTTAGCACTCAATGACTTGGTTGAGTTATGCCAACCTAAATTTGCAGATATCGTTCGCGATTAGTGCTATTCATGACCAAGATAGTGTGATCACAGCTAAATTATTCAATGTATTCACATGAATATTAAATCACTTTTCAATCATAAATAGTTAACGGTATGATTTTCAGTTACCCTGATTTTACTGATGAAGGTCAGTCCGTTCACTTGATATCAAGGTTCTGATTAAGTGTTCAGGAACATCGTCAGTAAAAAGCGGTTAGCAGGTTTTACCTGTAACTCGCTTTGTGTGTAATGCATCTGTGATTATTTAGCCCGCAACCTTGCGGGCATTTTTTACAAAAAACTCACCCATCTATCACTCGTTTTTATTTTCTTCCGCTATTCTTATTACTGTCATATTCATTTGGCTAAATAGGCGCCATAACCATCATCACTGCCGTCGATACCTAAAGCATGGTCTATCCTATCGCCAAATGTTCATACACCGAATCGAGATAGGTAATCGGGCAAACTATTAAATTCGTCAGTCAATGCAGTAAGTATAGCTGCCTTCATCACACTATTTTTCTGTGATTTAACCTATACTTACTTGCATGGAAATAAAGAAAGGATCGAAATATGAGACTGTTTAAGCGCTATACACCCAGTATGATTGCTAAGCACGTAAGTCGTCTTTTTAAAGGAAGAATCTATATCTATGGTGTTGGTAGATTTGAGTTTGACCACGGAAAATTGATCTTACCTGAACGTGCCGAACAACGACATTTCCAGACCGTCAACGAGGTCAACCAAGAAATCCGTCGCTTACGTTGTGCATACGCTTAATTAACTCATTATTCGAAAAAGGGTTAGCTTTACAGCTAACCCTTTTTTATGTTTCATCGACACGAGAAACGATCGTTCTGCGAACCAATGTCTAGCTCAATGGATTGTAATCGCGGAAATGATCTGCCTGAAGGCCCTGAGCGATTCTAGGCAATTTACCTTTTAAACCGAGCGCATGCTGCATCATCATCTGTTTCCCTCCGGGAATTTGTCCCGCTAACTGCATACCCATGCCACGTAGCCATTTTTTAGCCGGATGATCACCAGAAAATAACTCTTTAAAACCTTGCATGCTAGCTAGCATTTTGGCGGCTTCTGCTTTACGCCAACGTTCGTAAGGTCGTAAATAGCGATGCTGACCAATATCAAGCCCTTGCTGCCAAGTAGAGAGAAGATGCTCCGCCAAACCAGCGGCATCAAGTAATCCTAAGTTAACACCCTGCCCCGCCAATGGATGAATGGTGTGTGCTGCATCACCGACTAATGCGATGCGCTGTCTAGCAAAATCACGAGCATAGCGTGCCGTTAACGGAATAGCATGCCTTGTACCAACGACTTCACAACAGCCAAGACGAGCATCAAACTCAGCCGTCAATGCTTTATTAAATGCCTGATCCTCTAAGGCCATTAATTGCTGAGCACGACTCGCTTCGGTTGACCACACAATCGAACTCATGTGCATGTCCCCCATCGGTAAAAAGGCTAGCGGCCCTTGTGGAGTAAAAACTTGCCTAGCTATCGCCTGATGTGCCAGCTCAGTACGCACGTTAGCAACCAAAGCATGATGACCATAATCCCAATACGTTAAAGGGATGTCGACTTGGCGACGCACCCAAGAGTGAGCACCATCCGCACCGACGATCAATTTAGCCGTTAATGCTTGCCCGTCACTTAGGGTTAACCACGCTTCATTCTCGCCAATAGCCAATTGTTGGCAATGAGCTGGCATATATAGACTGACATTGGCTTGTTTTTTTACTTCATCAAGCAGTGCCAATTGAATCACTCTATTTTCAACAATATGCCCAAGGTTAGGCTGGGTAATTTCCTGCGCAGAAAACTCAATCTTGGCGAAACTATCTTGTTCCCATACTTCCATTGCGAAGTAAGGATTCGCTCGACGCGCAAGGATCCCCGACCATACACCAAGATTTTTCAAGACTGTTTCACTCGCGCGACTCAAGGCTGACACTCGAACATCAGGTAAATCGTCAAACTGAGTATCCGGCGTTTTACTTTCAATGATCGCGATTCTCAGATCGGAATCTTTTAGCGCAACCGCCAGCGTTAGCCCAACCATACCACCACCGACGATGGCAATGTCCACACTTTGCATCATATTTATTACCTTTATCCTAAAGTGTGATTGAGTAGAGGCGCTTTTAACAATGGGATATTTTCCATCGCCATCAACCCTAAGTTGCGTCCCACTCGTAATGTCAGCCAATCATTAGAAAACAGATGAACTAATGTCGACGTTAATTGAATCGTTGCTTGGCGATCCGCTTCACGGCGCTGACGAAACGTTGCTAATTGACGGTACTCACCCATCGACTGAGTATCTTCTTCGGTCAGCACTTGCGCAAGTGTAGCAATATCTCGGATCCCCAGATTAAAACCTTGTCCAGCAATAGGATGCAGCGTTTGCGCCGCATTGCCGATGGTGACAAATCGATGCGCAATAGTCTGGGAATGATAACGCAAAATTAATGGGTAGGTAGAACGTTGCCCAACCTGTAAAAATCGCCCCAAGCGCCAGCCAAACATCGTTTGTAACTGAGCAAGAAACTCACTATCTGAAGCATACAGCATCTGTTCGGCCTGTTCGGCAGATAGACACCAAACTAACGATAAGCGGTCGTCACTCATGGGCAATAACGCTAAGGGCCCAGATGCAGTAAAACGCTCAAAGGCACGTCCCCGATGTTGCTGAGCAGAAACCACATTGGCAATTAAAGCCACCTGCTCAAAATCGTGTTCTTGGCGAACGAATCCCATTTGGGCACTAGATGTCGACAATGCACCATCTGCAGCAACCAATAACTTTCCGGTTATTCTCTGTTGATCGGATAAGGTTACACTAACGTGTTCTGGTGAGCGCTCAACATGCTCGACACTCAGTGGGCAAAAATAGGTAATATTATCGCAGGCGTTAATTTTCTCAGCGTACTGTTGGCCAACTTTAGACAGTTCGACCACATACCCTAAAGCGTCTAAACCAAGGTGGGTAGAATCAAAGTTAACTATCCCTGCATGAGAGCGGTCAGAAACGTGGATCTGTGTTATCGGTGTGGCAAAGGGGCATAGGCTTTGCCACAACCCCCAGCTTTTTAACAATTCCACCGTACCATGAGCCAACGCAATTGAGCGAGAATCAAACCCTGGATGTGCATGATGGTTCGTTTGAAAGGGTTCGATAATGGCGATCGATAGAGCACGTTGACTAAGTGCATTCAATGCTAACGCCAATGTCGATCCTGCCATTGCACCACCAGCAATGATCACATCAAAAGATTTCACCTCTCTCACCACTGCCTCACTTAATGCACGATAGGTTTAGTATCGGGATTCACCGAGCCTTTAAACTCGATATACAACATAAACACACACGCCTTGATATGCTCAATCACATGCTCAAGTAACTGCGCTTGCTGATCAAGATCGTCTTGCTCATCAATGCCTAATTTTGCGATCTCTTCTAAATCTTGCAGAGCTTCTTTAGCATGCGTCGATAACCCAGACAGAGTGACAGCCATTAAACCGAGCCCAGAAATGAAGTGATTGACCCAATCAGCGACGCCATCCGCGAATTGAAATAGAGCCTCGCTATCATCGGTGATCGGTACTAATAAGGTTAACTTAAAATCCTCACTGGCAAGTTCGGCTTGAGTGGCGGACAGTAACTGTTTCGCTTTTTCTAATGCACCCGTCGGCCAGCCCATACCATCATTGGTGTAATCAAAAAGCAGCGGTTGCCAACTTTGATCATTTAAGGTTAAGCCTCCGGCTAGCATACCAGCGATCAAACCATGCAGTTCAGCTGGATTTATCGCTAACGATGCCGCTTGGAGTTCGCTGGCTAGTTGGTTATAACTGGGAAACGTTGTATCGCTCATGGTCACTTCATCATGGTAAATAATTGCCATCCTATCACTTCGAGGTCATCGGGAAAATCCTCCGTGCTGGGTTTGTGCTTGCCTTTAACGCAAATTGGTTAAGAAGTCGGTGTTTACTTTGCCAATTACTATTTATCAACCTGAAAAGCTTGAATCTTGTGACCACTTTACCTATAGTTTGCCCCTCGATGGTTGCTCGGATACAATCATCATTAGTTACGCGAATAGAGTTCAATTATCATGAGTAATCAAGCGGTTGACGTTGAAATTTTAGGCAAAAAAACGCGTGTCAATTGTCCTTCTGGACAAGAAGCCTCGTTAATACGCGCCGCACAAGATCTCGATCAACGATTGAAAGATATGGCTGAACGTACTAAGGTAACTAATGAGGTTAAGCTACTTACCATTGCCGCTCTTAATATCTGCTATGAGCTACAGACGGAGCGACAAAAGCAGAATGATCAACAGCAACAAATCAGTGAGCGAGTGGAAGAGCTGACTGCATCACTACAAGCAGTACTCAATAAAGTACCACACGGATAGTGTTACATTACCTGCACAAGTTTTACCCTGGAGTGTTTGTCAGAGGATGTACGTCCCTGAGCCGATAAGCAACACATAAGGGTTGGTACTTGGTCACTATTGAGCAGGCTCGGCTTGTACCGAGAAGCCTACGGTAGCCATTGCTAATCCGCCTTGAACCAGCTGGTTCAAGGGCCACAGTCCTCAACGGCACTCTGGGGTTCCTAATGTTACCAACTCGTCAACAACTACGTTCATTGATTCGCCAACGACGCAATCAACTGTCTCAGACTGAGCAACAGCAAGCCAGCCAAGACTTAATCCAGCGCTTTACTGAGCTTCCTGAAGCGAAAACAAGCCAACACATTGCCTTGTATCTGGCTACTGATGGTGAATTAAATACACAACCTCTGATTGAATGGTTATGGGCTCAAGGTAAATGTATTTATCTACCAGTATTGCACCCATTTTCTCCCGGTCATCTCCTTTTTTTACGTTATCAATCTACAACGCCTATGGTGCGTAATCGCTTTGCGATTCTTGAACCGCGACTCAATCAACAACTGATCCAACCACTCGGACAACTGGATCTGATCTGCACCCCGTTAGTAGCCTTTGATGCTCATGGCCAACGCTTAGGGATGGGAGGCGGATATTACGATCGAACCCTCGCCAATTGGTTTGCGACAGGCCAAGGGGCAACACCGATCGGTTTTGCGCATAACTGTCAATATGTCGAGCAATTACCCCACGAAAGTTGGGATATTCCATTACCTAAAATCGTCACGCCAACGCGAGTTTGGCAATGGAAAGCGTGATCTGTGTAGACATAAACGACTCGATTGTTGTCTTCTCTCAGTACAGCTGAATACGATTTGAGTATATAATCGCGCCCTTATTCCCCCTTTATGGTTCATGTATTGACAGGGAATACCAACCAACATTCAATGACTCACAATCAGGAGATAGGCATGACTCAAGATGAAATGAAAAAAGCCGCCGGCTGGGCTGCACTTAACTATGTCAAAAAAGGCAGTATTGTTGGTGTCGGCACGGGGTCAACCGTTAATCACTTCATCGATGCCTTAGGCTCTATTAAGGATGATATTCAAGGCGCAGTCTCTAGCTCTATTGCTTCAACAGAAAAACTCCAAGCACTCGGCATCAAAGTTTATGACTGTAATGACATTGAAGCGTTAGATATTTACGTCGATGGTGCTGATGAGATCAACGCTCAACGTGAAATGATTAAGGGCGGTGGCGCAGCCTTAACGCGAGAAAAAATTGTTGCGGCGATTGCTAAACAATTTATCTGTATCGTCGATGGCAGCAAAGCCGTTCCCGTACTAGGGAAATTTCCATTGCCAGTTGAAGTTATCCCAATGGCGCGTAGCTACGTTAGCCGTGAATTGAGCAAATTGGGCGGAAAACCTGTCTATCGTGAAGGGGTGATTACTGATAACGGCAATATTATTTTGGATGTGCACGATCTGCACATTACTCAAGCCAAAGCACTGGAAGATAAAATCAACTCGATTACCGGTGTCGTAACCAATGGTTTATTTGCTCATCGTGGTGCCGATGTGGTGATCACAGGCACCGAACAAGGTGCTAAAATCGAAGAATAAGATTGAGAAAATCACCACCTTTTTGGTTATTTGATTACAAACGGCACCTTGAGTGCCGTTTTTATTGCTTTTCATTAAAGAATATTCTCGCTTATTCCGTAATTTTCTTACCCAAACGGGAAAATATTTGTTAGTTTATTGGAGCAAAGACACCCAAGGAAAACGTTTGCGTTGAATAAAACAAGTCCAATAATTGACGTTTGATACCCAAACCATTTGAAAAATAGCTCTATGACCGATTCATCTCTCCAGCATCAATGACATGAAACGGTAACTTCAAACGGAATGGGGATACTTGTGGTTAACTCAATAAGCCCATTTCCCATATTTAAGGACGAGTATCATGGCCAAAGTTTCACTAGAAAAAGATAAAATTAAAATCTTACTGCTTGAAGGGCTACACCCTTCAACCGTCGAAGTATTACAAGCCGCAGGTTACAGCAATATTGAGTATCACAAAGGTTCGCTCGAAGAAAACGAGCTACTGGAAGCCGTCAAAGACGTCCACTTTATCGGTATTCGCTCACGAACCAACCTCACTGAGTCAGTCATTAATGCTGCTAATAAGCTGGTCGCCATCGGTTGCTTCTGTATTGGCACCAACCAAGTTAATCTAGAAGCTGCAGCCCAACGTGGTATTCCGGTATTTAACGCTCCCTTTTCTAACACACGCAGTGTAGCCGAATTGGTTTTGGGCGAAATCCTCTTGTTGCTACGTGGTATCCCAGAGAAAAATGCTTTAGCTCATCGTGGCATCTGGAAAAAAAGTGCCGACAATTCCTATGAAGCGCGCGGCAAACGCTTAGGGATTATTGGTTATGGTCATATTGGTACTCAGCTTGGAATTATTGCTGAAAACCTTGGCATGCATGTCTATTTCTACGACATTGAAAATAAACTCTCTTTAGGTAATGCAACTCAAGTTCATACCATGAGCGAGTTACTCAATAAGTGTGATGTGATCTCTTTACATGTCCCAGAAACGCCTGAAACAAAAAACATGATGGGGGCAGAAGAGTTCGCTCGCATGAAACCGGGCGCTATATTTATCAACGCTGCGCGAGGGACCGTAGTTGATATTCCTGCGTTATGTGGCGCTCTTGAATCTGGCCATATTGCTGGAGCCGCGATTGATGTTTTCCCAACGGAACCGGCATCAAATAAAGAGCGCTTCGAATCGCCACTAACTGCGTTTGATAATGTCCTTCTTACTCCACACGTTGGTGGCTCAACTCAAGAAGCGCAAGAAAACATTGGTATTGAAGTCGCAGGCAAACTAACCAAATACTCAGATAACGGCTCAACCCTATCGAGCGTTAACTTCCCTGAAGTATCGTTACCTCAGCATCGTGATTGTTCTCGTTTATTGCATATCCATGAGAATCGTCCCGGTATCCTAACCCAAATCAACACCATTTTTGCCCAAGATGGCATCAACATTGCTGCGCAATATTTACAAACTAGCGCCAATATTGGTTATGTGGTGATTGACGTCGAGACTGCACGTTCTGAAGAAGCCTTAGTCAAACTCAAGGCCATCGATGGCACCATTCGTGCGCGCATTCTTCATTAATCAATCATCGATGTATAAAACGAAAAAACCAGCCTAGGCTGGTTTTTTTAGAGCTTTTTAGTTTGTATTAACCACGTAGAGCTCGCTCACCGCGGGTCATGCCAACAACGCCACTTCGTGCCACTTCAATCACTTCCGTGACTTCGGTGATCGCGGCAATAAAGGCATCCAGTTTATCGCTGGTTCCAGTTAACTGAACCGTATATTGCGCAGCAGTCACATCGACAATCTGGCCACGAAAGATATCCGCCGTTCGTTTGACTTCAGCCCGAGCAAAACCGCTGGCTTTAACTTTAACCAACATTAATTCACGCTCGATATGCTCAAACTCAGAGACTTCTTGTACTTTCAAAACATCGATCAACTTATGCAATTGCTTTTGAATCTGCTCTAATTGCATCTGATCTGATTTAGTGGTGATGTTCAAACGCGACAATGTTTCATCATCAGTAGGCGAAACGTTTAATGTTTCAATGTTATAACCACGCTGAGAGAACAAACCAACCACACGAGAAAGCGCACCCGGCTGGTTTTCCAACAATAAGGAAATGATATATCTCATCTTAGGTTCTCTCCGTTCTACTTAACCACATTTTATCCATGCCTTCACCCTTAATTTGCATTGGGTAAACATGCTCTGTCTCATCAACACTAATATCAACAAACACTAAACGATCTTTCATAGCGAGCGCTTTAGCCAGCCCTGATTCCAGTTCATCAGGGGATGAAATGCGCATCCCTACGTGACCATACGCTTCCGCTATCGCCGCAAAATCAGGGACTGAACTCATGTAAGAGTTAGAGTGACGACCTTGGTAAATAATATCTTGCCACTGTTTGACCATACCTAAGAAACGGTTATTAAGATTGATGATTTTGACCGGAATACCATACTGCAACGCAGTAGAAAGCTCTTGGATATTCATCTGAATACTGCCGTCTCCCGTCACGACCACGACTTCTTCTTCCGGCAAGGCAAACTTAACACCAAGCGCCGCAGGCAAGCCAAATCCCATCGTGCCAAGCCCCCCAGAGTTAATCCAGCGTCTCGGCTTATCAAATGGATAATAAAGTGCGGCAAACATTTGATGCTGACCAACATCGGAAGCCACATAAGCATTGCCTTCGGTAATCCGGAATAAGCTTTCAATCACTTGCTGGGGTTTGATTCGTTCAGCCGAGGTTTCATAACGTAAACATTGACGCTCTCGCCATTGATCGATCTCTTGCCACCATGCGGCCAATGCTTGATGATCATTGGTTTCGTCTTGCTCATTCAATAAGTTGAGCATCGTCGTTAAAACTTGTTCAGCTGAGCCTACGATAGGCAAATCAACTTTGACATTTTTTGAGATAGAAGACGGGTCAATATCAATATGCATGATCTTGGCATTGGGACAATATTTTTCCAAATTGTTCGTGGTACGATCATCAAATCGTACCCCAACCCCAAAAATCAAATCTGCATGATGCATTGCCATATTGGCTTCATATAAACCATGCATTCCTAACATGCCTAGACTGTTTTTATGGGTACCAGGAAAAGCCCCTAATCCCATTAATGTACTGACCACAGGTAAATTTAGCTGTTCAGCTAAGGCTTTGATAGGTTTATCGGCTTGTGAAATGATCGCCCCACCACCGATATACAGCACCGGTTTTTTAGCGGCAAGCAAGGCTTTTAAGGCTTTTTTTATCTGCCCTTTATGACCCGCAGTGGTTGGATTATAAGCCCGAAGATGGATTGAACCTGGGTATTGATACGGCAATTTAACCAAAGGATCCATCACATCCTTGGGAATATCAATCACGACGGGACCAGGACGCCCAGTTGAAGCGATATAAAACGCTTTTTTGATAGTTTCTGGGATATCTTGAGCTTTTTTAATTAAAAAACTATGTTTTACGATCGGCCTTGATACACCAACAATGTCACATTCCTGAAAGGCATCATTACCGATTAAATTCGTGGCAACGTTACCGGAAATAACAATCATAGGAATGGAATCCATATAGGCGGTAGCAATACCAGTAATGGTATTGGTTGCACCTGGCCCCGAGCAGACTAACACCACTCCTGTCTTTCCTGTGGCTCGAGCATAACCATCCGCCATATGCGTGGCGGCTTGCTCGTGCCGGACCAAGACATGCTTAATTTGGTCAGCTTTGAGATGCAACGCATCGTAGATATCTAATACTGAACCACCGGGATAGCCAAAAATCTGCTCCACCCCTTCTTCTATCAGCGATTGCACAACCATTTCAGCGCCAGATAACATCGCTATATTCGGTACTTCTGCCATTTTATTCTCCTTAACCAATCTTCTGCACTCGGTCAGTGGATAAAGTTGGTTTTACATAGTCTAGGGCTTATTTGTAGCCTGATGTGGAAGCCTTCCGCGTTCCGCTATGTCCCGCACCGGTCATAACAAGTGCTAAGGTAACGCAACAACTGTAACGGTTTATTTTCATAAGGTCTAATGGCATAAAACGCCAGCAAACAATAAGATAAGGTAAATAAATGTATAAAAGGCGCTCAATGTTGACTTTGTCATCATAAATAGGATGGAGAGACGGAAAGAAGATAAAAAACAGAGTAATATTTTGTTACGTTAGCCGACACGCTCACTCTGAGTGCAGTAAATCATCCAAGTGGCTCGCCGATACCGTGCAAAATAGTTGTAGAAATCCGAAAAAGCCGTACAGCGAAACACAGAGGCTGGGACCACGCCTTATTTTCAATATTTCTAAAGAAGAAAAGAACTTCCCGCCCCTTGAGACTAATACTGGAGGGCGGAAAATATTAGGGGTTTAAATGATAGTAATATCAGATGATAATCATGCTCTCATTTATTCTTTCGACTTATCACGATACATATCTTCAATTTCGTGTTGATAGCGATCATTAATCACTTTACGACGTAATTTTTGGGTCGGGGTCAATTCCCCGTCATCCATAGAGAAGGCTTTAGGCAACAGTTTAAACTGTTTTACCTGCTCAAATTTAGCCAATCCTTGTTGTAAATCATGAACTCGCTTTTCAAACATTTCCACCACTTGGCTATGTTTGATCAGTTCAAGACGATCGTGATACTTAATATTTAGCTCTTTCGCATAGCTTTCCAGCGTATCAAAACACGGAACAATCAATGCAGAAACAAATTTACGCGTATCAGCAATCACGGCAATTTGCTCAATAAAGTGATCTTTGCCTATCGTGCCTTCAACCAATTGAGGGGCAATATATTTACCGTTCGACGTTTTCATTAACTCTTTAATGCGATCAGTAATAAAAACGTTACCGTGTTCATCAATATGTCCGGCATCACCAGTTTTCAAAAAGCCGTGCTCATCAAAACTATTGGCGGTTTCTTGCGGCATCTTGTAATAACCACGCATCACCATCGGTCCACGGACTAAAATTTCATTATTTTCCCCGATCTTAAGCTGCACATTCGGCATAGTGATACCAATAGAATCAGGATTAAACTGGTGATCATTCCAACAAGAGACGGTGGCTGTGGTTTCCGTCATGCCATAGCCCAATTTGACATTAATGCCAATCGCATGGAAAAAGCGTCCAATCGTTTCATCCAATTTTGCACCACCACATGGCATAAAATGGATTCGTCCTCCCAGTAGTGCTCTTAGCTTAACTAATACCAATTTATCCGCAAGCTGATAGCTACGCACTAACAACCACGACGGTTGACGATTTTCTTGACGACACAAAGCCATTTTGGCTCCCATATTCACCGCCCAAGTAAATAAGGCTTTACGATGAAATGGCGCTTTGGCTACTTTTTCATGGATAGCAGAGAAAATCTTTTCGTAAAAACGCGGTACAGCACACATCACCGTAGGACGAACGTCACTCAATGCCTCACGCACTTGAGATACATCTTGCAAATAAACGTTGGTCGCCCCTTTATATAGAACATAGCAACTCCACGCACGTTCAAAGACATGCGAAAGCGGCAAGAAACACAAAGAAACATCCTGATCGGAAAGATTTAACCGTTGATCATGCCCTTCTAATTGAGCACCAATATTACGGTAATCAAGCATTACTCCTTTAGGCTGGCCAGTCGTGCCCGAAGTGTAAATTAAGGTATAAAGATCATCATAGTTAGCCTTTGCTAAACGCGCTGATAGCTCGGCTTGCTGAGCAGTAGAACCTTGAGCAATAAAATCACTCCAAGTAAAAGCATGACAAAAACTCTGTAAATCAATGTCATCATTCATAGCGATGATTAATTGTAGAGTCTCACATTGTGCAAAAATAGCGAGGGCGGCATCGTACTGTGCTTGTTCACCGACAAACAACACTTTGACATCGGCATTATGCAAAATATAAGCGCATTGCTCAGCTGTATTGGTGGGGTAAATTGGCACCGTTACCAGTCTTGCTTGTAAAGCAGCAAAATCGGCAATCGTCCATCGTGGCATGTTGGGGGAACAAATCGCGACTTTATCTTGGATATCTAAGCCTAACGATAATAAGGCTAAGGACAGTTGATCGATTTGTTGACCAAATTGATGCCAAGTAATGCCCTGCCAAGTTTTATCTACTTTATGTTGTAATGCAATACGATTGCCACCGCGAGAAACTTGCTCACGAATACAGTTAACGATATGAAAATCTAAATTGACCATGTCTCTTACCTATGGCTTACACTTGTAAGCTATTTTTTGAGCGAACAAGTGTACATTTAACCGTTGAAAAGACAATGGCACGGTATCAAACTTTTACCAAAAGATTGTCTCTGAAAATAAAAAGAACTTCAGGTTAAGGCTTTCCCTAACCTGAAGTTCACGTCTCAGCAAGGTTATTTACGATAAAGCAACGACATTGCCACAAGTCATCATTAATTGGTCACGTAACCAAATATGGCCTTTGTCTTTTTCACTTGATTCGTGCCAGCTTAAATAGCCACTGATACTTGCATGATCAAATGGAAAATCTAGAATTTGTAACTGCTCTTTATTCGCTGCATGCTCAACGACCCAACGTGGAGCAATCGTCACAAGTTCTGACTGACCAACAACGTAAAGTACATTGCTCAAGCTCGTTCCTTCGTAGTTGGCTTGGCAATCTAATTCACGATATGCCTGCTCAGAAAAACTACGTTGACCATGAACTTTTGACAATTTAGCATGTTGCTCGCTGGCCAGTAACTCGCGAGTGATCGTACCTTGAATTCGTGGATGAGATTTGGCAGCGACCACCACCAGCTCATCTTGAAAAATTTCGGTGCTAGAAAAACCTTGTTCATCAAATCGAGCATAGTCAATAACAAAATCAATCTCTTGATAACGCATACGCTCAGCTAATTGACGATCAAACTCCGCATCAAGATGCAATTGAACGTGAGGCGCTTGTTCATGAATCGTCGCCATGATTTGTGGTGCAAAACGAATATCACAAGGACTACAAATCGCTAGTTTGAATAAACGAGTCGAGGTCTGCGGAGAAAAAACCGAACTTGGTAATTCGTTACGAATGAGTTGTAGTGCTTGGCGAATCGGACCAAACAATTGACGAGCACGCGGTGTAGGTTGAATCCCTCGTCCTTGACGCATAAACAATTCGTCATTAAACATTACTTTTAAACGCGCAACCGCATTGCTCACTGCAGGTTGAGACATGCCTAAATTATGGGCTGCTCGAGTAATATTTTGCTCTTGCATCACCGCATCAAACACCGTGAGTAAATTTAAATCAACGCTACGCAAAGTGCTTTCCATTCGGTAACTCGCAATTGCGCTCATTGGATCTTTTTTGTTAAGCATAAAGTACGCCTCTTTTTTTATTATCATCCACATCAATGTTCACTGTAATGAGTGGTAACCCATCTCAAGTAAAAAAAGAATGCAGAAGTATTTATTACCCAGATAATTTCTGGTGAGACCTACTATCAACGATTCATTTAACTAATAGCAATAGGATTGAGAAAAAGTCAGTAAATTTTACCCAAAGCAAATAACTGGCCTTTAAATTCAACAATTTAGTTTTTTATAAAAAAAGATAAAGTTTATTTTCTGGTGTTTTTTATAAAACATTGACCCCGCGAATACTTTAAAACACAAACAAAAGCTAATATTCACCAAAGAAATATCATTGGAGGTAAGAATAATAATGTGAATTAATTTAATGCGGCATAGCTAGGAAAATCGACTTGCTTCCAAAGCTGTTGTGATAATTCAGAGTGGCAAGCCCAATGGCCATTGAGCAACCAATCAACGATCGCGCACGCCACATCAGGATAATGAACACGTTCAATGTCTTGTTCATCGAGCCATTCACTGATCACAAAAGCATCCAATGAATTCATACTTGCCGCAAGTCCAAGTAACTCTAAAGTCGCCACATTACTTTGTTGTTCAAATTGACCAATAAGTGGCTTTAAAAGGAGTTTTTTTCCTAATGATAATGCTTCGGACGGCAATTCAAATCCACCATTAGCAATTACTCCGCCACAGCGGTGTAAATCAATCTGAAACGCTTGATGAGACAGAGGTTTTAAATGAAGATTATTCAGTGTCGAACTCTGATTGATACTAGGGTGATAACAGACAAAGGGTTGTTGAGTAAAACGAGCCAGTAATTCACACACTTGATCCAAGTCTTCAAAAGGCAAATAAACCAAAATAAACCCTTGATTACTAATAGATTGACTGGATGAATGAATGATTGGCGGTAAAATGGGTTGATTGAAATGGTACCAATGTAAAGCAAGATAATAGTTAGCCGGAGAAAAGTACTGCATGATCGATTTATCCAACCAGCTAGCACCTTTAATCGGAACAGAATAACGAAATGCATTCTGGTGACTGAGGCTAATTGACATCACTCCTTGTTGTTTGGCAGCCCAAGCTGTGACTGGCTCAAAGTCGTTAATCACAAGATCATAGCCGCTAAGATCGAGGTTTTTTACCTCTTGGTAATATCGCCCCAGACGATTTGCATAAAGCGTTTTTAAATAGCTAACCTCGCCCTGTTGAGATACAAAAGTCAGACCATACCGAGTCTGATAATGACCAAAGCACTCCATCGAAAAGTAACGTTGGGGATCTCGGCCTGAAAATAGGAAATCCACCTCGATATTACGTTGCACAAAGGCATCCGCCATCGCTCGTGCTCGGGCAATATGTCCATTTCCCGTCCCTTGAACACCATAAAGTATTTTCATAATAATCCACTACCAAGAATCGTTACAGCCATGACCACAGAGAGATACCCCAACAACGCACCAGCAACAACATCCGTTAAAAAATGAACACCTAAGACAATACGCGAACCGCCAATCAATCCGGCCCAAATCAGTGCCGCAGGATAAAGACTCGGGTAAAAATACCCAATCAGTGTTGCCATTAAAAAAGCGGCGGCGGTGTGCCCAGATGGTAAGCTGTAACGATCAGAGGGAGTAATAGCAGCGGTCAAACGAGGAGAATAGTCTTGTGGCCTGCGTCGTTGGACAGCATTTTTGACTATCCAATAAATCGGTAATTCCATAGCAAAAGCGAAAATACCAATAAGAAAAAATTGACGGCCATAATTCCCATCGAGTCCCCATGCTAACAAACCTAATAGTAGATAAAGATGACCATCTCCCGTATGGGAAATAGCTTTACTGACTGTCGTTAACGATGAATGTGTTCGATGCCGTAAACAGTATGTCGACAAGGCCAAATCTAATTTAATCAGTGGCTCAATGGTGCGCATGATCTATTCCTTGCTTAATCTATCCAGTACTCATCGAGCATAGATAAGGCAAATGACAACACCGTGATCCTTTGTTTGAAATTAAATGACAAAGCAAACTGACTCGCACGGCTTATCATCGTGGTTAATCAATAAAAAATCCATTTAAGGGTTGACGAGTTCAGTGGAGTGCGGTACTAATTTGTTAACTTAATCGTGTGGAATGTTAATAATGATATTGCGTATTTCTCTTCTGCTAGGCCTACTTCTGATCGTGAACCAATCGCGCGGGTAGCTTGTGGAAGAAAAATAACACACTGATTACATAGAACCCGCACAGAGATGCGGGTTTTTTTATATTGATATTCAGGAAGTCAACCAGAAACCATCGGCTTAATGCAATGCTAAGACCCCAAAAACATCAGTCTAGCTAAATTAAACCGACAAGGCACAACACAATCAGGGAGCAAACATGAGTGATCAGGTCATTATCTTCGATACCACATTGCGTGATGGCGAACAGGCGTTATCAGCCAGTTTAACCGTCAAAGAAAAACTACAAATCGCTTATGCCCTTGAACGCTTAGGAGTTGATATTATTGAAGCCGGATTTCCCGTCTCCTCTCCTGGTGATTTTGAATCCGTACAAACCATTGCTAAACACATCAAAAATAGCCGAGTCTGCGCCCTTTCGCGTGCCGTTGCGAAAGATATCGATGCTGCCGCCAAAGCATTAAAAGTCGCCGACGCTTTTCGTATTCATACCTTCATTTCAACATCCACCATTCACGTACAAGATAAATTGCGCCGCAGTTACGATGACGTGGTAGAGATGGCGGTACAAGCCGTAAAACATGCCAGAAACTATACCGATGACGTCGAATTTTCCTGTGAAGATGCAGGACGTACCCCTATTGATAACTTGTGTCGTATGGTAGAAGCGGCGATCAATGCTGGGGCTCGCACCATCAACATTCCCGATACCGTTGGTTATACAGTACCCAGCGAATTTGGTGGAATTATTCAAACGTTATTTAATCGGGTTCCCAATATCGACAAAGCGATCATTTCCGTCCATTGCCATGATGATTTAGGCATGTCGGTGGCCAACTCCATTGCAGCCGTTCAAGCTGGCGCAAGACAAATCGAAGGCACTATCAATGGTATTGGTGAGCGAGCTGGCAACTGCGCTCTAGAAGAAATCGCCATGATATTGAAAACTCGTCACGATCTACTGGGAGTTAAAACCAATATTCGTCATGAAGAAATCAGTCGGACAAGTAAACTCGTCAGTCAACTTTGTAATATGCCTATCCAAAGTAATAAAGCGATTGTCGGAGCGAATGCATTTAGCCACTCATCAGGTATCCATCAAGATGGGGTATTAAAAAATAAGAATACCTACGAAATCATTACCCCTGAATCGATTGGTTTGAAAAACCAAGCGCTGAATTTGACCAGTCGTAGCGGTCGTTCGGCCGTGAAAAGTCATATGGAATCCATGGGCTATCATGAACATGAGTATAATTTAGATGCGTTATATGAAGACTTCCTCAAATTAGCCGATCGAAAAGGTCAGGTTTTCGACTACGACTTAGAAGCCTTAATGCACTTTTCAAATCTACGTGAAGAAGATGACTTCTATAAGTTGAATTATCTTAGTGTGCAATCTGGAAGTGTCATGGCCACTACTACAATTAAACTCAAGTGTGGAGATGACGAACACTGCGAAGCCGCCGTCGGTAATGGCCCGGTTGATGCACTCTATCAATGCATTTATCGCCTAACGGGTTATGACATTGTATTGGACAAATTCGACTTAACCGCAAAAGGTGAAGGTGAAGACGGACTTGGTCAAGCAGACATCATTGCTAACTATAACGGTAGAAAATACCATGGAACTGGCGTGTCTACGGATATCGTTGAGGCCTCGGGTCAAGCTCTACTTCATGTGATCAATAGCATTCATCGCGCAAACCAGATTGACCAAATTAAACAAAAGAAAAAAGTCGCCACGGTATAACCTCCCACAACGACTGATTAGCAAACACAACTTAATAAAAAATTAGACAAAGGACGATCATGACAGACAAACACTACCGCATTGCCGTTTTATCCGGCGATGGCATTGGACCAGAAGTGATGCAACAAGCCGAAAAAGTGCTTGATGCTATTGAACAAAAGTACTCATTCACCTTTAGCCGCGAACATCATGATGTTGGCGGAATCGCCATTGATAATCATGGATGTCCACTACCAGAGAGTACTCTCAAAGCGTGTGAAGAAGCCGATGCGGTATTATTTGGTTCTGTTGGTGGTCCCAAATGGGAGCACTTGCCGCCCAATCAACAACCCGAACGTGGCGCACTACTGCCTTTACGTAAACATTTCCAGCTATTTTGTAACTTACGTCCAGCGCAAATCCATACTGGATTAGAGAGCTTCTCACCTCTACGTGCCGACATTTCTTCACGAGGCTTTGATATTGTTGTCGTTCGTGAATTAACCGGAGGCATTTATTTCGGTCAACCGAAGGGACGTGAAGGAGAAGGAGCTAATGAAAAAGCCTTTGATACTGAAGTCTATCATCGTTATGAAATCGAACGTATCGCAAAAATTGCTTTTGAATCGGCTCGCTTACGTCGTAAAAAAGTTTGCTCGGTAGATAAGGCTAACGTTTTACAAAGCTCTATTTTATGGCGTGAGGTCGTTGAAAAAGTTGCGCAGGATTATCCTGATGTTGAACTTTCTCATCTTTATATAGATAACGCGACTATGCAACTTATCAAAGATCCGGCTCAGTTTGATGTGATGTTATGCTCGAACATTTTTGGTGACATCATTTCCGATGAGTGCGCAATGATCACCGGTTCAATGGGGATGTTACCTTCAGCAAGCCTTAACGAGAGTAACTTTGGCCTTTATGAACCAGCGGGCGGCTCAGCACCAGACATCGCGGGTAAGAACATCGCTAATCCTGTCGCACAAATTCTTTCCGCGGCCTTAATGCTACGTTATAGCTTAGGTGAAGAACAAGCAGCACTGGATATTGAAAATGCCGTGTCAAAAGCTTTATCCGCCGGAGAACTGACGGCCGATCTTGCAGGCAACAAACCGGCGCTCTCTACCTCAGAAATGGGCGATAAAATCGCTGGTTATATTTTACACTCATAATAAGTCGACTCGTTAATGATACGAGTACACTATGCAGCTCAAAGAGCTCAAGGAAGAAGCAATGTCATCAGCAAAAACGTTATATGAAAAAATTTATGATGCGCATGTGGTGGTTGCCGCACCCGGTGAAACGCCCATTTTGTATATCGATCGCCATTTGGTTCATGAAGTAACCTCACCGCAAGCCTTTGATGGATTACGTGAAAAAGGGCGTTCGGTACGCCAAGTCAGCAAAACCTTCGCAACCATGGACCACAACGTCTCTACTACCACCAAAGACATTAATGCATCAGGGGAAATGGCGCGGATTCAAATGCAAACCCTTGCCAAAAACTGCGCAGAATTTGGGGTGACCTTATATGATATTAACCATAAATATCAAGGTATTGTTCATGTCATGGGACCAGAACTTGGCATCACGCTACCAGGCATGACGATTGTTTGCGGTGATTCACACACCGCGACACATGGTGCTTTTGGCTCACTCGCGTTTGGTATCGGCACTTCAGAGGTCGAGCATGTCCTCGCGACCCAAACCTTAAAACAAGGCCGAGCCAAAACAATGAAAATCGAAGTGCGTGGTAAAGTCGCTCCCGGCATCACGGCTAAAGATATTGTGCTGGCCATCATTGGCAAAATTACCGCTGCGGGTGGCACCGGTTATGTGGTTGAGTTCTGTGGTCAAGCTATTCAAGATCTTTCTATGGAAGGGCGAATGACAGTCTGCAATATGGCAATTGAACTCGGCGCAAAAGCTGGCTTAATTGCCCCTGATGAAACGACCTTTAATTACATTAAAGGTCGCAAGTTTGCGCCACAAGGCCGTGATTGGGATGACGCTATAAAATACTGGCAAACACTAAAAACCGATCCAGATGCGAAATTTGATGCGGAAGTGATCTTGGATGCCAGTGAAATCAAGCCACAAGTGACTTGGGGAACCAATCCCGGACAAGTGATTGCCATCGATCAACCGATTCCATCACCGAACGACTTTACCGATCCCGTTGAGCGTAACTCAGCAGAAAAAGCATTAGCTTATATGGGGTTAGAAGCTGGGACAATGCTCTCTGATTACAAGGTGGATAAAGTGTTCGTGGGTTCATGTACCAATTCACGTATTGAAGATATACGAGCAGCAGCGTTAGTCGCACAAGGTAAAAAAGTAGCTCCCCATGTTCAAGCCTTAATTGTACCGGGGTCTGAGCAAGTAAAAGCACAAGCTGAAGCAGAAGGCTTAGATAAGATTTTTATTGAAGCTGGATTTGAATGGCGATTACCCGGTTGTTCAATGTGTTTAGCCATGAATAACGATCGCTTAGCGCCGGGAGAACGCTGCGCTTCGACTTCAAACCGTAACTTTGAAGGACGTCAAGGCCGTGATGGTCGAACTCATTTAGTCAGCCCTGCGATGGCTGCCGCCGCCGCTATTAGTGGGCACTTTGTCGATATTCGCCAACTTTAATTCAAGGAGAACACCATGTCAGGATTTCAGCAACATACCGGATTAGCCGTTCCTCTTGATGCCGCCAACGTGGATACCGATGCGATTATCCCCAAGCAGTTTTTACAAAAGGTCAATCGCACTGGATTTGGCAAGCACCTTTTTCATGACTGGCGCTTTTTAGACGATGCAGGTGAAAAAGCTAACCAAGAATTTGTCATGAATCAGCCTCGCTATCAAGGAGCGAGTATCTTGCTTGCCCGTGAAAACTTTGGCTGTGGCTCTTCTCGAGAGCACGCGCCATGGGCATTGGCCGATTACGGCATCAAAGTGATGATCGCCCCAAGTTTTGCCGACATTTTTTATGGTAACTCGATTAATAATCAGATGATTCCGGTACAACTGACTGATCAAGAAGTGGATGAACTGTTTAGCTATGTTCAACATACTGAAGGAGCAACCATCAGTGTTGATCTACAAAGTTTGACTGTTTCGGCTAACGGCAAAACCTACCATTTTGAAATTGACGATTTTCGACGTCACTGTTTATTAAATGGCTTAGACAATATAGGCCTCACGCTACAACATGAGACAAAAATCGCTGAATATGAAGCAAAAATACCGCGTTTTTTAGCTTAAATAACCTTTAGCTTAGCTAACTCAACGACTATTTGAAAAAGGGCTGCCTAGGCAGCCCTTACTTTTTAAAGCCGTATTTATCTTCTCGTTTGAACTACACTGTCTGCTGGCAGCATTCTGCTTTTTCTCATTAAGGAATCTATGAAATATTTACTATCGCTTTTAACCTTATGCTGGTCATTATCAATCACCGCCGCACCCAAATCAGAACGATGGGACTATTGGGATCAAAGTAATCAATTAAACTCACAAGAGGTATCCCATCAAACTTGGCAACAACTGCTTGATAGTTACTTATCTCAACAAGGCATGCACACTGTTTTCGATTACGCCAATCTACAAACCTCGGACCAAGAAAAATTACAAGCTTATATTAACTCCCTGACAAGGCTAGATCCAAGAACACTAAATAAGCAACAGCAGTACGCTTACTGGATAAACTTATATAACGCACTCACTGTCAAAGTAGTCATTGATCATTATCCTGTATCCTCAATTACCAAGATCGGTGGCTGGTTTCGCTTTGGACCTTGGAATCTGCCATTAATAGAAATCGCTAATCAAAAGCTGACCCTTAATGATATTGAGCATCGAATTTTGCGGCCTATCTGGCAAGACGCAAGAATTCATTATGTGGTCAATTGCGCCAGCCTTGGTTGTCCCAATCTCCAACCTGAAGCATTTACTGCAGATAATATTGAGCGTTTACTGGAACAGGCTGCTTATGAATTTATCAACAGCGATAAAGGCGTTAATATCCATAATCAACGTTTGATTCTATCTTCTATTTATCAATGGTACGCTGAGGATTTTGGTTCACAAGATGAATTATTGGATCACCTTATTCGCTATCGTCCAGAGCTAGCTAATGATGAAAGAATAACGCGACGTTTTCGTTATGAATATGATTGGCAGTTAAATCGTAAATAGCAAAAAGCCTCTGTATTACTACAGAGGCTTTTCAAATGAGTACCTGGCGATGTTCTACTCTCACATGGGGAGACCCCACACTACCATCGACGCTGTTTCGTTTCACTTCTGAGTTCGGCATGGAATCAGGTGGGTCCAAAACGCTATGGTCGCCAAGTGAATTTTTATAGCTCAAGCTATTGAATCACTGGTGCTGATACCCAGAATCGAACTGGGGACCTCATCCTTACCAAGGATGCGCTCTACCGCCTGAGCTATATCAGCAGATCTTTTTTAAACTGCTAGTCCGCTTATTATCAGCGCTAGAGTCACTTCTTCTCGTAAGAAGAAGTAGAAATAAAAGCCTGGCGATGTTCTACTCTCACATGGGGAGACCCCACACTACCATCGACGCTGTTTCGTTTCACTTCTGAGTTCGGCATGGAATCAGGTGGGTCCAAAACGCTATGGTCGCCAAGCAAAATTTTGTCTGGAACAAAATTTAACGCACTTTAGTGCGGCCCGTAGGGTCAACTACAGGGATGTAGTTGATAAATTCAATTCCTAAATCTGGAAAGCTGTTTCTCGTTCTCTACACATTCAATGCACTCAATTGAGCCCACAAAACCCCTTCGGTGTTGTATGGTTAAGCCTCACGGGCAATTAGTACAGGTTAGCTCAACGCCTCACAGCGCTTACACACCCTGCCTATCAACGTTCTAGTCTCGAACAACCCTTTAGGACACTTA